>QZKZ01000291.1 GCA_004796465.1 Desulfovibrio sp. | reverse complement strand
GCAAGCCTGCCGGCTTCTGCTTCAAGGGTGCCGGGAGCGGCCATGGGGATAACCGTGGAGTCGGCACGTGAGGGCGCGAGCTTGCCTTCGTAAAAATCCACGAGCATGGCCGCGATGTGGCTGTCCGTCCAATAGGTTTCCATGAAGCGACGGCTCTCCTCGCCCTTGGCCGCGCAAAAACCCGGCACCGTGGCCAGATTGACCACCGCGGCCTCCAACTCGGCCTCGGAGCGGGCAATGACCCAGGGCACGGTGTCGCAGCCCATGCGGTCCTTGATGTGGCCCAGGTTCCAGCCGTCAAGCCCGGCAATGGTCGCCTTGCCCTGGCTCAAGGCCTCCAGGGACGATACCCCGTAGTAGCCCTGCATGTGGTCGAACACGGCGTGGCATTGTTGCTTGCGGCGCAGGCAATCCTTATGCGGCGCGTTGTCGATGAGATCGAGGTCCACACCAGCCTTGGCCGCGCCATTAATCCTCTCCACCACGCCCAGCAGTTCGTCGGTGTTTTTGAGGTCCTTGCGCGTGGGGGAATGGCCCAGGCGCAGCACGCCGTTTTGGGCCTGGGGTTCGGGCCGGTACAAAGGATCGTTCACAGGCACGAGGTTGGGCAGCCATGTGGCCTCGGGCAACAGCCTCAGCAAATCCGGCGTGCTCACCAGCAGTTTGTGGCGTCCCCTCTCCCTGTACTTCTGCTGGTATTTCCCGGGATTGCCGCGAAAATCAGGATGCCCGTGGTGGTGATGCACGATCATCTTGCCGCGCATGTAGTCCTGGGCCTTGAACGGCCCGAACGCGTAATCTTCATCCGCTGTCATGTGAAAGTGGAACACATCGCTGGTACGGAACAGCTCCTCCACCTCGGCCAATTGCTCTTCATTGAGCCAGGGCAGGTGCAGGTCCTTGGAAAAAGCGTGGTTGTAGCGCTCCTGAGCCGTGAGCAAGCGGCAGGTATGCGGGGTCAGGGAATTGACGGCGTGGGCAAAGAGTATGGCCGTGCCGGCAGGGTCGTTTTCCGCGAGCATGAGGATTTTCATGTCGTGTCTCCGAATACCTGATCCCGATCCAGAATCAAGAGGAAAGTCCCTCTTTGCCTTCAGTTGCTTGGGCCACGCTGACCATGTCCCAGTCCAGCATTTCCTCGTGGCGCACGCTCCTGGTCAGGGTCGCGCCCAGGGCCTGGTCCCAAAACACGGGGGAAACGCCCGTGCCCGGGCTCTTCAGTGTGAGGTCGGCCTCGGTGAGCACGTGCCCCATGGGCAGGTCGCGGGAAAAGATAATGGACTTGCGCAGCTTGGACGCGCTTTTTTCTTCCGCCGGGAACACGGTCTTTTCTTGGACCACCACGGCCTTTTCCACTTCGCGGATCATGCGCACCATCTGGGCCAATTCCTGCGGCTCCAAAGAGGCCTGATGGTCGGTGCCCGGCATGGTCTTGTCCAGGGTGAAGTGGCGTTCGATGCAACACGCGCCCAGGGCAACGGCAGCCACGCTGGGCCCTATTCCCCGCTCGTGGCCCGAGTAGCCCACGGGCAGTCCGTAGCGCTCCCTGAGCCTGGCCATGACCGGCAGGCCGATCCGCTCGTCAGGGCAGGGGTAGGAGCTGTTGCAGTGCAGGAGCACGATATCCTGGTGGAATTCCTTGAGCTGGGCCACTGCCAAGTCAATATCAGCCACGTTGCTCATGCCCGTGGACAGGATCACTGGCAGCCCGGTCTCCCCTGCTTGCCTGAGCATGGGCACGTTGACCAAGTCGGCCGAGCAAATCTTGATGAGTTCCATGCCCAGATCGATCATGGCTGTGAGGCTGGGCTTGTCCCAGGCCGAGGCAAAAAACACCAGGCCCAGGGACTCGGTGAACTCCTTGAGTTCGGCCATCTCAGCCATGGACAGTTCCAGGGCGTCGCGGTGCTCGCCGTAGGTGGGGCCGAAACTGTTGGCTCCGTTATACGGAGCTTCTCGTCCCGCGCGGGTCAGCAAGGCCTCGGTGTTGCGCTTCTGGAACTTCACGGCCTGGACCCCTGCGGCCGCGGCCGCCACCACCATCTTCTTGGCGATGTTCACGTCGCCTTGGTGGTTGTTGCCGATCTCGGCCACGATAAAGCAGGGGCGGCCATAACAAATCTCATGGCCCGAACCTAAGCGGATGGGTGCGATGCGTTTCATATTCATAGCTTGACAATCTCCAGGCCCTTGCTGTGGCCAATGGGCGCAAGTTGTTGATATATTTCTTCTTGGCCGCCAAAGGAGGTGATGACCACGGCTTGGCAGGCAATGGTGTCCAGGACATCGGGCGGAGCAATGACATAGCCGTGAAACATGGAGCCTTGCTTGGCCGGGTCATTGTCCAGCAGGGTCAGGATCTGAAAGGGCGTATCCCGGAGCGCGGACAGGGTCACTTCGCAGGTCTCCGAGGCCCCGAACAAGGCCAGCTTGAGTAATCCCTTTTCCAGCAGGGGATCGAGCTTGCCCAGGATGGCGTTTTTCAGCGCGGTATAGATCTGGATGGTTTCCGAGGAATAAGCGGAAAAGAGTTGGCGGCGGCGGCGCTCGCCCTGGTCCGTGAGCAGGTAGCGGTAGCTCTTGCCGTTGACCGCCTCGAACCGGACCATGTCCGTGTCGTGCAGCTCCTTGAGGTACTGGTTGACCATGGCGCCGGACAAATTCATCTGCCGCCCCAGTTCCACCTGGGAAATGGAATTGTCCCGGGTGAGGGCGTCGAGAATGGCCAAGACCCGGGCGTCTTTGCTTGGCTTGAAATAGTGGCGGTCAATAAGCAGCATGTTCCATTCCAGGCAACGCTTTATTCAGTGAATGAACAGTGGCGGCTGGCTCACCGGGCCTCACCACCCCTTGCCAAGCCTGGCCAGGCTTGTCCCGTGTCTCTTTTGCGCGTGGCTTCATGCTATATCATCCTCAGGGCCAATTCCAGTGACAGGAAAAAATCATTTACACGGTAAATATTCTATCGGCACGACAGGGTGATTTCTCTACCCCTGGGCAGAAAAAACCTGACCTGGCCGGAGTTCTGCCATGGACAAATGCACTATCCGTGCCGACGCACTTGAAAAGGTGTGTGTCCGATTGTTCGGCAGGGTGAACGGTTGACGGGTGAAGTCAGAGCGGCCCTTGCCAGGCCTGCTCCAGCAGGACGCTCAGTTCGTTTCGTGAAAGGGGAAACCGTCGGCCCACGGACTCGGGCAGGTGGGCAAGGGTTTCCTCCAGGTCTTGCCGTGTCAGGCCCACCTCGTTGAGAGACTGGGGCCGCTCCCAGCGTTTCAGGGTCTCGCGCCAGGACGCAATGCCGGAAGCCTTGTCTTCCATGGCCCAGACCTTTTTCGTCCAACGTTGGAAAAGTTCAGGCTCCACATCCTGGACCCGTTCCAGCCATGCCGGGAACAGCACGGCCACAAGATCGGCATGGGCCGTAGTGGGGGTGGAGACGTTGAGTTGGTGGGCCAGGACATGCACGGTCCATTCGCCGCCGCCCAAACCAGCGCCCGCCGTGCCATTCTGAGCCAGAATCGATGCCCAAGCCAAATCAGCCCGAGGAAGATAGGCGTCAGGGTCTTGGCGCAACGCTTCCGCAGCCTGTACAAGCGAAACCATCAAAGCCTCGCATAGGGCCATGGCGGTTTCCTGGCTTTGGGCCATGACATACTGTTCCAGCACATGGCTCATGGCGTCGAGCGCGCCTCGGGCCGTGAGCGCGAAATCGATCCCGGCCTGGAGCGTGGGGTCAACCACTGAACAACGGGGATACAGCGCCGGACCCTTGGCCGAGGTCTTGCGTCCCAGTTTTCGGCTCAGGAGCACGGCATGGCCGTTCACTTCCGATCCTGAGCCGGAAAGGGTGGGCACCGCATACATGGGCAAGGCCTCAAGCACATCTTGCTGCCCCGCGACCAATTCCTGGAGGTCGCTTATATAAGGCGAGGCTGCCAGGGCCTTGGCCGCGTCCATGACACTGCCTCCGCCCAGGGCCACGATCCCCTGCACCCTTTCGGCCTTGCCCTGCTCCAGCATAAGGTCTTCCACCGCGAAACCGGGCTGGACAACGACTTGGTCGGCAACATCCACACCATGCTTGGCCAGGGAAGCTTCCACCGTGGACAGACTAGTATTCTGCCGCGCCGACGCCCGGCCCCGGACAAGAAGAACCGACGTCACGCCGTCCACTTCCAGTTGCCTGCCCACGCGTTTGACCATTCCCTTGCCGAACACGAGCCGCACGGGAGTATGGAGGAAAAACCGTTGCATGGGCCTGGATTACACGGACGGGCAGTGGGCTGTAAAGCCGTCTTGCACGAGCTTGACGGCTTGCCGGGAGAAAGTGGCTGGAAAGACGGGAAACCGTTGACAAGCAGGTGGGGTCTCGTATATTGAACCTCTCTTCGGGTCGGGATGTAGCGCAGTCTGGCAGCGCACCTGAATGGGGTTCAGGGGGCCGGAGGTTCGAATCCTCTCATCCCGACCAGCGATATCAAGGGGTTACGATAGAAATGTCGTGACCCTTTTTGCGTTGTCACGACAAAAGTCACGACATTTG
>QZKZ01000389.1 GCA_004796465.1 Desulfovibrio sp. | reverse complement strand
TATGCCAATGGGCTGTCCAGCCCCCTGGCAGACCTGGCCGAGACCCAAGCGCTCAAGGCCGCCCTGGGGGAGAGGGCCTATCAAGTGCCCGTGACCGCCTTGAAGTCGATGCTCGGGCATATGATCGGCGCGGCCGGCGGCGTGCAGACAGCCTCCCTGGTCAACACCTTGAACCACGGCGTGGTGCCGCCCACTATCAACCTCGATAATCCTGCCCAGGGCTGCGACCTCGACTATACGCCGCATACGGCGCGGGAAGGCGAGTTCCGCACGGGCCTGGCCACGGCCTTCGGCTTTGGCGGCATGAACGCGGCCTTGGTGCTGCGGCGCTTCGAGGGGTAAGGCGGACAACCCCATACGGCAAACAGCGAGGCCGCGAGACGCATATGCGTTCGCGGCCTTTGAGTCTTGTTGTCAACCCAATCCTATATCCCGTCGTATTCACCCGCCCCAGGCGCTTCAGCCCCACCTCGCTCCCGCTCCTCCATGATCGGCGTGTACACGTAGAACACATTCCCCGCGCTGGTGTCAGGATCGTATTCTATATAGATGTCCACTGTGTCGAAGAACCAGTAGTGCTGGAAGTTCTGCATGTCCGCGTTGGCCGCCCGTCCGTACTTGGTTTCCAGGGCGTAGAGGATCATGGTGAAGTTGGCGAAGCCGTCGAACTCCACCACCACCGTGTAAAAGCGGTCCTGGAAATAGCCGTAGATGATGTTGGTCAGTTCTGCTTCGCCCACGCGCAAGATTTCGCCCTCGCGCACGTAAAAGTAGGAATCCCCCTGCTCGATAAGGGTCAGGCCCTGGACGCCTTGGGCCGAGTTGCCCCATTCCAGGCCGCGAAAGCCGCGCGGTTCCTGTGCAAGGCCGTCCAGAGGCGCAAGGGCAAAAATAAAGAGGGCCGCAAGGGTCGTTATATGGGATAATCGCATGGGCTCCTCTCAAGGGGGTGGAGTCTGACAGGGGTGGGGATCAATTTCCCTTGCCTTTCATGTACACAATGGTGTTGCGTACAAAATCCGTTATCTGTTGCTTCACATCCTCGTGGTATTCGTCCAAAATAAATTTAACGCCCAAAATAATGGTGTCGATGTCCTTCTTGGCGTTGATGATCTCCCCATTGACATGCAAATGTATTTCCGTGCTGGGTAGGGTGAAGGAGAGCAGGATTTGCGTGCCTGGTTCCGTATCCGGCCAACGCGTGCCAGTGGAACGGTCAATGGTGTAGCGGCAGCCGCCCGCGCTGATGTCCAGGATCGCGCCGCGCACGATCTGTTCGCCAATGGTGCCCTCGGCGTTGATAAAGGTGTCCACGCGCTCGGCCTGGCGCAGGTTCAAGGACTCGATGGTGTCGGGAAAGGCGATGAACATCATGGGCGAGGGCCGCATGGTGGTGGCCTGCACCGAGGATTCAAAACCGAACACCGTGCCCGAGGACATGAAACGGACCACCAGATTGCAGTGGCTCACAAGTTTTTCCCTGATGCTGGGCACGCCGGGCATCTGCATGATCAGGAACTCACCGGCTTTCATGCCCAGGTAACGGCTGCGGAAACGCACGTTGTCCGTGCCCTTGACCTGGGCGATGAGATCCAGCCCAATGGGCATGTCCAGGTTCCAGGCCAAGGTCTTGACGGGTTTGTCCATGCTTTGTTCCGTGATGGCGAAGTTATCGAACAAGAGAAAAACAACAGTCATTGTTCAATGAGACTTTGAGTATTGCGTGTGTTTATAGTCTTTATATAATGATATGGCAACTGAACCCCGCGTACGGATGGGGAGTATTCCAGCCCCTAAAGCAGGCCGGAAATCATCCGAAAAGAGTGCAGGCGGACACGGCCGCACGGGTTTTTCCCATGGGCCGAAGCCAATTGGGATACGAGCATGAAAACACATCATATATTGTGGTGCATGGGGCTGATCGCTTTGCTGGGCGCGGCGGGCTGCAATTCTCAAATTCCCCAGCCCGTGACCTACCCCGTGACGACCCAGCATAAGATGCAAGCGGCCGAACACTGGAATATCCTGGCCGAAGAGACCGCCGAGCGGGTAGTCAAGGCCGTTGGCGACCGGGACGATCTCCAGGGGCGCGCCATCCACATTGACCTGCCCAACCGCAGCGCTTTTGCCGTGGCCTTCCACGATTTGCTCACTTCGCACTTGGTGTCGCGGGCCATGCAGATATCCGTGGAGCAAGAGGACTCCCTGGTCCTGACCTACCACGTCTCGCGGGTCACGCACCACTGGCGGTTCAACAGGCCGCCGCCCGGACTGCTCACCTCCATCGGCGTGGGCATCACCGTGCTGCACGAATTGGAAAAGGTGGGCGAGACCTGGTCCTACGTGGCCCTGTCCGCGGCCGGGCTCATCGCGGACGTGGCCGTGGGCCACTACACCTGGCCTTCGGACACGGAGATCATCATCACCGTGGAACTGACCGAGAACAACCGTTACGTGCTGCACACCTCGTCCATCTACTACATCAACGACCCGGACGTGGCCCACTACGGCGCAAGCAGCGTGGGGGCCACTCCTTTGCGAGTGGTCAACGACTAAGGAGCCGACATGAGCAGACTCTCCCTTTTTGCCATAGTCATGGCCCTGCTGCTTGCCGGGTGCTCCTCGGCGCCGCCCGCCTACACCACTATCGACCCGCCCCCGGGCTCAACCATGCTCGACGGCGCGACATATGCGGCCGACGCCTTGCACGCCAACCTCTGGAACCGTTTGGGACCGTACGCGACCATTGTGGCCGTGAATCTGGTCAACCTGGATGATTTGGAAGACTCCAGCGGCTTTGGCCGGGTGGTGTCCCAGCAGGTGGCCTCGCGTTTGGCCCAGTACGGGTATTGGGTGGTGGAAGGCCGTATCCAGGACCATTTAAGCTACCGCCCGCATCAAGGCGAGTTTTTGCTCACCCGCGAGGCCGGCCAACTGCTCATGAACGAATACTCTGCCCAAGCCGCCCTGGTGGGCAGCTACTCCGTGACCTCGGGCAAGGTCTTTGTTTCCGTGCGCGTGGTCAACCTGGAGCAGTCCACAGTGGTTGCGGCCTATGAATACTGGCTGCGCAACGGCGGAGAGACCTCGGAACTGCTGGCCTCGGACAACGTGGACCCGCAAGGGACCTGGGAGCGCCTGCATCGACGTCCCTCGGCATTTGAGGAACCGCAGGAGTCCTTTGTGTACACGCCATACGGATACACGCCCCCGGCTCCGGCGCGCTGAGCTTTCGAGCTTGCGATTTTTCGCGAGCACAGGTAAGAAAGTCCAACCCTGGCTGCAGGTCGGCCAGGGTCATTTTTTTCTCTGGCGAATGACGGCCCTGCCCTGTTTGTGGACTGGAAACCAGTCATGGCGGGCAAAATATTGCGCGCGGCTCATCCCAAGTAGGTTGGGAGAGAATGGTTGACGGGGCCTGTATAGATGAGTATGTCTCAAAAGTTCCGAGTTTGAAGGAGAATTACAATGAGCAAACGGACATATCAACCGAGCAAGATACGCAGGAAGCGCACCATGGGGTTTTTGACCCGGTCCCGGACCAAGAGCGGCAAAGCCATTCTTCGTCGCAGAAGGGCCAAGGGGCGCAAGAGATTGTCGGCCTAAGGCTGACACGCAACAACCGCATTACGCGGCGGCCTGAGTATGCGCTGTGCTACAGCCGGGGCCGCCGTTTTTTTACCCGCGGTTTTGTGGTGTTCGCCTTGGCGCGGCCAGGGGAGCCCTTTCGCGCGGGCATGGCCGTGAGCCGCAAGATCGGCAAAGCTGTCACGCGCAACCGGCTGAAGCGGTTGTTGCGTGAATTCTTTCGCGTACACCTCAAGGACATGCCTCCAGGCGTTGATGTCGTGGTGGTGCCCAAACGGAGGCTTGAGGTGGACAGTCTGAATCTGGCGGCGGTTGAGCGGGAACTGCTGCCCCTGATGCGGACCCTGGCGGCGCGTCTTGACTCGGCAACGGATAGCTCCGCCCCTGGGGCGGAACAGCCCCGCGCCATGGCCCGCAAGGGCCGAGGCAGCGGACAGGGCCACGGGCGTAAGTGACCAGTATGCGCATGCTTCTTTTATCCCTTGTGCGGTTGTATAAATTCTGCATTTCTCCCCTGTTGCCGCCTGCCTGCAGGTTCGAGCCCACGTGCTCCGTGTACGCTGCGGAGGCCATTGAGATGCACGGCGCGGTCAAGGGCTCCTGGCTGGCGGCCAAACGGCTCGTGCGCTGCCACCCCCTGTGCAAGGGCGGTGTTGATCCCGTGCCCTTGCCCACCCCGCAAACATCCTCTCACATCCAAGATAACGAGGCCTGATTACGATGGACACCAAACGAGTCATCATCGCAGTGGTGCTGTGCGTGGCGGTCATGTACGGCTGGAATCTCCTGTTCCCCCCGCCGGAGCGCGCTCCCGCGCCGGTCGAAGAGACAGAGACCCAGGAAAGCGCGCCCGCGCCCACGCCCGACCATGCCGAAGAATATGTCGAGTTCCTGGGCGATGTGGCAGCCGCGGATACGGCCCAGGGCCGGGAAATCGAAGTGGACACCCCCCTGTACCACGCGGTGTTCAACTCCCAGGGCGGGTATCTCACGCATTTCCAGCTCAAGGACTACACCAAGAGCGTGGAAACCGACTCCCTGTTCGACATGGTCGATGAAAGCTCGGTTGTTGCCGCACCCATGGGGGTCTTGGTCAACGACGAGGCCACTTGGGCCGAATATTCCTGGGACCAGGGCGAGCTCGGCGAGTCCAGCCAGGGAACGACCCTGACCTTTACCGGCACCAAGGACGGCATGACCCTGGTCCGCACCCTGACGTTTTCTCAAGATACCTACCTGATCACCGAGGAACTCGACCTCACGGACCGTAGCGGCCCGATCGAGGGCGACGTGGCCTTTGTCTTGGCCAGCCGTACCCTGAGCGCCAAGGAAGTGATGGTGGACGGTGAAGTCACGGAAGAGCAGAGCCGCTACGACATGACCCGCGTGGCCGTGTTCAGCGATTCCGCGGGCCTTGAGGACGACAGCGACAAGGGCGACTTGGAAGATGAACCCTTGGAAGTCCCGGGCGAAGTGTATTGGGGAGGCGTGCAGAGCAACTATTTTCTCATGGCCGTGATCCCGGACCAGAACGCCCGCTTTGTGGGCTACTCGGCCAACGACCTGTTCATCACCCGCACCGAGGTGCTGCTCAACCAGGACAGCGGCGAACCGTCCGCCACCTGCACCTATTACCTCGGTCCCAAGGAAGAAGACACCTTGGCCCAGGGTCCTGAAATTTTGAGCGCTGCCCGCGATTTCGGCTGGTTTGACTTTATTGCCAAGCCCATGATGTGGGGCATCAACTTTTTTAATGATTACGTGAAGAACTACGGTCTGGCCATCATCATCATGACCGTGCTGATCAAGATCGTGCTCTGGCCGCTCTCGCAAAAGAGCTACAAGTCCATGAACAAGATGAAGCAGATCCAGCCGCTGATCACCAAGCTTCGCGAAAAGTACAAGGACGACCGCCAGAAGATGAACGAGGAGCTCATGGGGCTCTATAAGACCTACAAGGTCAACCCGGCAGGCGGCTGCATCCCCATGATCCTGCAGATTCCCGTGTTCATCGGCCTGTACCAGGCCCTGCTCAACGCCATTGAACTCAGGCACGCGGTTTTCATCCCCCACGTGCCCTTCACGGATATTATTTGGCTTGCCGACCTTTCAGCCAGGGATCCCTTCTACGTCACGCCCATCATCATGGGCGCGACCATGTTCATTCAACAGCGTCTTTCCCCGTCCATGGGTGATCCGACCCAGGCCAAGATCATGATGATCATGCCTATCGTGTTCACCTTCATCTTCCTCAACTTCCCGGCGGGGCTGGTGATCTACTGGCTGACCAACAACGTGCTCTCCATTGTGCAGCAAAAAATGCTGTTGAGGAGCAAGAAGGATTAGCCTGTCCCAGGCGCGGGCGCTCAGGCGCCCGGAGGGTTTACATGAATGATTTCAGGGAATTCGAAGGAAAAAGCATAGACGAGGCCATTGAGGCTGCATGCGACTTTTTTGACGAGGAGCGGGAAAAGCTCGAACTGGAGATCCTGAACGATTCCAAGGGAGGCATCTTTGGCCTCGTGGGCGGACGCAAGGCCATGGTCAAGGCCCGCCTCCTGGACACCAACGCGGAGCTCAAGGCCTTGGTCGCGGACATCATCCATCGCTTGTGCCGGCCCATCACCGGTGTGGAGGAGATGGAACTGCACATGGATGTGGAGCCGGGCCGGGTGTATGTGGTGATCCACGACGAGGAGCACTCCGGCCTGATCATCGGCCGCGAGGGTCAGACCCTGGCCGCGATCCAGTACCTGGCCAATCGCATCGCGGCCAAGCGACTGCCTGAACCCATGCGCATCCAGATCGACACGGATGACTACAGGGAGCGCCAGGACGAGAACCTGCGCCAATTGGCCCTGCACCTGGCGGAAAAGGCCAAGAGCAACGGGCGGCCACAATCCACGCGGCCCTTGTCCTCCTACCACCGCAGGGTCGTGCACATGGCCTTGCAGGAAGACGGGTCGGTTCAGACCCGCTCCAAGGGCGAAGGCCCCATGAAACGGGTGCTGATCCTGCCCAAACGATCGGGCGGGCGGCAGAACAGTCAAAGATACTAGCGAAGGGGGGCGTGAGCCCCCCTTTTTTTATACGCAATAAATGGCAAGTCCGAGAGCCGGCGTGATTTGTGGAACCGACCTGCTCCTGATATATTATCCTTTCCTTTCGACGGCCCTGCGCCGCCATCACGAGTATCCCACCCCTATCTCCCATGACCGCCCAGCACGACACAATCGCCGCCATCGCCACACCGCCGGGCAGCGGAGGTGTAGCCATTATCCGTGTGAGCGGGCCCCTGGCCAAAACCGTGGCCCAGGCCCTGTTTGTCTCGTCCCGGCCCTCCTTTTCAGAGCTCAAGCCCTATCGCCTGCACCACGGCCACATCCTGGACGCGCCCCAAGGAAAGGTCGTGGACGAAGGGCTGGTGGCCTTCATGCCCGGGCCCGGGTCGTACACGGGCGAGGATGTTGTCGAGTTCCACTGCCACGGCGGACCCGTGATCGTGGCCTCGGTGCTACGCGCCGTGCTGGACCAAGGAGTCCGCGCCGCGGACCCCGGCGAATTCACCAAACAGGCCTTTGTCAACGGCCGCATGGACCTGAGCCAGGCCGAGGCCGTGGCCGAGATGATCGCGGCGAGGTCAGAGGCGGGCGCAAATCTTGCGCAAAGACGGCTGTCCGGGCTCATGGGCGAGCGCGTCCGGGCCTTGCGCGCGGAACTGCTGGCCTTGTCCGAGCAAGCCTGCGTAGCTGTGGATTTTCCAGACGACGACATTGAGTGCTTGCCGCCCCAGGATTTTTCCCGGGCTGTGGAGCGTGTCGCACGCGCAGTGGAAGAACTGCTCTCGGGTTACGAACGGGCCCGGCCATTCGAGGACGGCGTTTTGGCGGTCCTGGCCGGGGAGGTCAACGCGGGCAAGTCCAGCCTCATGAATGCGCTGTTGGGCCGGAACCGGGCCATTGTCGCGGATTTGCCCGGCACCACCCGCGATTACCTGGAAGAATCCCTGCTCGTTGACGGCATGCCCCTGCGCCTGGTGGACACGGCAGGCCTGCGCGAAACCCTCGATTCCGTGGAGCAGGAGGGCGTGCGCATGGGGCAAGACCTGGCCGAGCGGGCCGACCTGGTGCTCCTGGTCAAGGACGCGAGCTTGGCCCTGTCGGACGAGGAACGCGAGTTCGTGGCCAACGCCGGGGCTG
Source organism: Desulfovibrio sp. (assembly GCA_004796465.1). Taxonomy (GTDB): domain Bacteria; phylum Desulfobacterota; class Desulfovibrionia; order Desulfovibrionales; family Desulfovibrionaceae; genus MADRE1. Next base: position 89 of record QZKZ01000389.1, on the reverse strand, counting down.
AGCGAGTGCTCGGCGTGGTGAATAAAATTGATGTTTCGGCGGAGAGTGCGGCCACCATCGAAGCCGCCCTGGCCGACATGGGCGTGGAC
>QZKZ01000033.1 GCA_004796465.1 Desulfovibrio sp. | reverse complement strand
GTTCCGGCCAAGACCAAGAGGATCTCCTCGCCCAAGTCGAGGCCTTGGATGTGCAGATGACCGTGAACCAACTGGCCGACGAGGGCATGGCCACTATCCTCGCTTTTGTGGACAAGGGAAGTTCGGACAGTCTCAAGACCCTGACCGCCATTGCCGAGTTTTTCCGCACCACGGACCTGGATAACGTTCAGGTATTCATCGTGTTTGTGGATGCGGCCAACACGCCCGACCTTGTCCGGTTCCTGAGGACCATCGAGGACCTGACTCCGCTGATCAGCGCGGCCTATTACGGGGGGCCGGGAGTGGGGTCCACCTTCCGCGTGAACGAACCCCCGAGCACCTTGTTCTACACGGCAAGGGGCAATCTCCATTCCCGTATTGACGGTCCCCTGGACATTTACTCACTGAACAGCAGCATCAACTCCATGCCCCACGAATAAAGGATCATGCAAAGAGCCGCCGGTCACGCAAAGAGCAGCAAGCTGAGGGCCATGACCGCCATGCCCGCGATCAGGCCGTAGATGGACAAGTGGTGTTCCCCGTACTCCTCAGCCGCAGGCAAGAGTTCGTCCAAGGAAATAAAGACCATGATTCCGGCCACGCCCGCAAAGAGCAAGCCAAAGACCACATCGTCAAAAAAATTCATGAGCAGGAAAAAGCCTATGGCCGCGCCCACGGGCTCGGCCAAGCCAGAAAGAAAGGAATACACAAACGCCTTTTTCCGGCTTTGCGTGGCGTAATAAATGGGTACGGAAACCGCGATGCCCTCGGGGATGTTGTGAATGGCGATGGCCACGGCAATGGCCACGCCCAGGGTCGGATCGCTCAGGGCAGCGGCAAAGGTGGCCAAGCCTTCTGGAAAATTGTGAATGGCAATGGCAAGGGCCGTGAACATGCCCATGCGGTAAAGCTTACGGTATGAAGCGGCCTTTTCGTCATCGTCCATGGCTTCCAAGCCGTGCATCTCGTGGGGATTCTCCATGGAGGGCACGAGCCGGTCGATAAGTGCGATAAGCAGGATGCCGCTGAAAAAGCCGCCCACAGTCGCCCAATACCCCGTGGTCTCCCCATAGGCCAGGGTCAAGGCGTCCCTGGCCTTGACCAGAATCTCCACAAAAGAGACGTAAAGCATGACCCCGGCGGAAAAGCCCAAGGAGACCGATAAAAAACGCGTATCCGTGCGCTTGGCGAAAAAGGCCAAGGCGCTGCCGATACCCGTGCTCAGTCCGGCGAACAGGGTCAACCCAAAGGCCACCAGCACTGCGTTCCAGTCCATGGCTTTTCTCTTTTCCCGGGGAAAATATAATGAAGGATCTAACGAATCAGGCCCCGTTGCCTGCTTCATCCACCAAGCCCGCCAACCTCGTGAGCACGGTGTCCGAATCCTGTGCGCCCAGACCGGCCCATTGCATGCGGTAGAGCAGGACCTGGAATTCCTTGGGTCCCCATTGGGCCCGCCCCTTGCGCGTCAAGGCGCGCACCACGTCTTCCTCGCTCGGCTCCCGGCTCTTGGGAAGGGACGTCCAGTAAGGCGTTTGCATGGCCACAAAGGAATGAAGCATGGGCTCGGCAATAGCCTCGCGCTCTTCCAGCCCGGCCATGGACAATTCCCAATCCAGGGCCCAGACCTTGATCACGTGGTCCAACCCGGTGGAGACCAGGTGGGTGTTTTCCGGGGTCAGCAGCAGAGAGGTGACAGGCCCTTGGTGCCAGGTTTCCATGGCCACCTCGGTTTTTGCCTGAAGGTCCCAGGCCTTGATTTCCCCATCCCGGCCACCGGAAAACGCCACCAAACCCCTGGGGTCGATCGCAAGCGCCGTGGCCGCGCCCTTGTGCCCGTCCCACGTGGCGAGGCACGAGCCTTGGGCCAAATCCCACAACTTGACCTTGCCCCGGTCGCTGCCGGTCACCCCAAGGGAACCATCCCCGCTCATGCGCAGCACCTTGGTGACCCCGGCCCGGTCCATGCTCAATATTTCCTTGCCCAAGAGCATGTCCCACAGCCCCAAGTTCCGTTCATTGGCCACGAAAACCCGTGACCAGTCCGGACTGGGATGGGCCGCTTGGCCCGGAATGCTGCGCATGGTCGCGCCCGAGGCCACATCCATGAGCACGACCCCGAGTTTGGCGTCCACGATCAAGGCCATACGCGCCCTGGGACAGAGCCGCAGATCTTTGATCCCTGTACCGAAAAAGGGCAGTTCGCGCACGACCCTGTCCTTGGCCGTGTTGTAGAGGATGACCCTGCCTTCGCTGTCCGCCACCAGGGCCTTGCCGCCAGGAATCATATCCATGGCGATCACGGCCTGTTCCTGATGAAAAGCCGAGCGCCGCACCTCCCAGGCCGGGCCTTTGGCACCGTGCACCAAGCCCAGGCTGACCAAGCGCTCCTGCACCGGACCTTGGGGCGCCAGGCCCACCAAGGCGGCCCGGGTCACGGGGTCCAGGCCCAGGCAACTCACTGGAGCTCCGAAAGCAGGCAAAACCACGCCCTTGGCCTCATATGCCGAGGTGAGCTTGGCAACGGGGTAGGCTCTTTGAAATGACGCCCAGCGGGACAAGGCCTCGGCGTTGCCGGAAAAACCTTCTACCCCTCGGGCCCGGCGCAAGGCCATCAGCGCACCTGTTTCATCTCCCGCGCCCAGGAGCGTTTTGGATTCCTCCAGGGCTGCGTCGAACCGCTCCCACAAACCGGGATGGTCGGTCCAGCCCCCTTCAGGTGGATGCAGGCCCGGTTCCAAGGGAAACAATTCCTCGGGCGGCCCGGTCCATGAATCACTGAGTTGGGAGAACCTTTTGCGCACGGCTTCCCGATCAATACCGCCGAATCCTGCGGCTCCCAATTCGTGCAGCAACAGCTCGAAATCTTCTTCGCCCCAGGCTGCCTTGCCTTTGCGCGTCAAGCAGGCCGTAACTTCCTCGTCCGTGGGCATGAGTTCCTCGGGCAGTTTGCCGGAGTAGGGAGTACGCCGGGTGCAGAACGCCGTGAGGAACGGCTCGGCCTTGGGGTCCCAGGGGCCGGGATCCGCGACTTCCAACTCCCAATCCAGCATCCACAGCTTGAGGCGATGGTCCGCGCCCCGGGTGGCCACGAAACCGCCTTCCGGGCTCAAGGCCGCGCTGTCCACGCCGCCGAGGCCTTCTTCATAGACCCGCAAGGGCTCCTGCATGCCCACGTCCCACAAGAACAATCCTTCCTGGCCCGCAGTGACCGCGAAACGGCCGCTGGGACTGAGGCAAGCCGTGGCCAGTGTTCCGCCCTGAGTAAAGGTGCGCAATGGCCTTCCCGAAGCCAAACGGTACATGACGGGATAACCGCGTTCCACAGCGGCCAGGACGTAACGATTGTCCCGGCTGAGGCTGACGCTTACGGCCCGGGATTCGTAAGACTGGAACCGCCTGGCGCATTTGCCTTCAGCCAGGTCCCAGAGCGCGAATTCCCCGAAGTTGTTGCCGGACACCACGAATCTGCCGTCATGGGACATGCTCAATACCGTGACCTTGGGGCCCTCTTGGCCCATGGCGCGCAACAGGCGGCCCGTGGCGGCATGCCAAAGCTTGATCCCGCCCCGGTTGGTTCCGGTCAAGGCGAACATGCCGTCCGGGCTCAAGCAAGCCGCCCCGGAAAAGGCGTCGTCCCTGAGCACGGCCTGCTTGTCGCCGGTAGCCAGATCCCAGATCCGGCACGTGGCATCGCCCCCGGACAGGGCAATCTCACTGTACCCGGCGCAGGCCAAAACCCGGATCGGCCCTTCATGGCCAAAAAATTTACGGATGGGTTGCAGGGAATAGGCGTCCCACAAACGCCAGCCCCCTTCGCCCGCGGACAATATCCGGCGCCCGTCCGGGGTCATTCGCAAGGTGTCGGGTACGCCGGGAAAGGGCGAAGAAGCCCCGGCTTGCCATGCGCCGCTCAAGCCTTTGCGGCCCAGTCGGGACTACAGGCTCGTCCACAGCCGCATGGCTTCCTTGTCCCGGGCAAAACCCTTCCTGGCCCTGCCCTCGCGCACACAGCGGGCAATGGCCGCCGCGTCACCCGTGGCCTCGGCCTCCTTGGCCTTGAGCAACCATGCCTCATATTCGCTCAGGGCCAGGACGGCCTCTTCGCTGGCCCTGACTCGGGCCACGGCCATGGGCGCTGAATACGCGGGGAAATCATGGACTTCGACTTCAGAGCCCTGGCACATGACCACGGAACACCAGCCCTGGTCTTGGGAAAACACGTGGCCCGCGAGCCGTCCTTTCATTCCGGCGATGGGAGCGAAAGTGCGCAAACGCCTGCCGGATGGAGATTCATGCAACGCCGCGCCGCTATCCGAACTGACCAGGAGGTAGCTGCCATCCGGACTCAGACTCAAGCCACGCACTTCGGCCTTGGCGTCCTTTGCCTCGCCCTTGTCCACCACATGGGTTTCCTCGCCGCCCACAGCGTCCCAAATAACTACCCGGCCCATGGCGTCCCCGCTGATCAGGGCGATTCCGTCCGGGCTCAGGGCCAGTTGTTCAAAGGGAGCGTCCTGGCAGCACAAGGTCTTGAGCAGGCGGCCCGAGGCCATGTCCCACTGCACAAGTTCGCCGTCCGCGCCCGCGCTGAAGGCCAGTCCCTTTTCAGGAAACAAAGCCACGTCGCGCACCGGGCCTTCGTGGTGGATGAAGCGATGGGCCAAGGCCCGGCCCTTGCGGATATCCCAGACCAGAACCTCACCGTCTTGGGAGCCGCTGATCACCCATCTGCTGTCCGCGTCAATGCGCACACAGTTCACGCTCTGGCTGTGTTCGTGAAACACACGCAGGACCTGGCCGGACCCCACGTCCCACAGCTTGACCGTTCCGTCCAAGCCGCCGGAAACCGCATAGCGCAAATCAACATCCACATCGAGGCTCCCCAAGCCACCCCGGCCAAAGACATGCTCCGAGCCCGGCCGCACGGGCTGGGCCGGATGCCCTGCAAAGGAACGCACCATTTCACCGGTCCAGATGTCGATCAGTGCAAACTTGCCGCCCGTGCGTTTGGCGGTCAGGAGGTAGCGGCCTTGGCCGTGCAGCACGGACATACCCGTGTTGCCCCTGGCCAGGGAAATCGTGGAAAGCTCGCGGCCCAGACCGGCCCGGGCCCGCTCAAGAGCTGACAGGGCCGAAGCGATCTCGGAACGATCCTTGTCCTTATCCTCGATGCGATCCAAGGCTTGCCCCGCAGCTTCAACATCCCCCCGCTCCATATGGATTTGGGCCTCCAGGCTTGCGGCGGACCAATCGTTGCCCAGGGAACCCGCGGCAATGCCCATGGCCTCGACCACGTCCTGATCCGTCAACTTGGCGTCACGCCACTGAAGCAGATGCAGGTTGTACGTGGACTCGGGATGGTGGGGTTC
>QZKZ01000326.1 GCA_004796465.1 Desulfovibrio sp. | reverse complement strand
TCTTGATGTAGTAGTTGGTGCAGTCCGCCTCATCGACCATGTCCAACAGCTCGGCATTGGACTTCTTGCAGCCCGTTTGGATGTCGTTCTTGGTGCCGGGGTCCGTGCCCATCATGTGCAGGACCTGGCCCGGTTCCATTTTATCCAGGGCCTTTTTCAGCTTGAGCATGGGCATCGGACAGCTCAGGCCTCGACAATCCACGATCACGTCAGGGGTGATGGTTTCCATGACCGCCTCCTTGTGTATGTTACGCAGGCCTTGAAAGGGTTTCCAAGGCGCTACATGTCCACGACAAACCTGTCGGTTTTTTCATTCCAGGACACCACCAGGTACCACGCGCCCAGGATCAGGAGCATGCCTGCCAGGGTCCATCGGTAACCCAGATATTCCGGGATATAGACCCGATACCCCACCCATTCCTTGACCATGGGAGAGGCATTGATGAACGCCTTGGTCAGGGAGTTGCTCAGGGTGAAGCAGACCAGGGCCACCATGAGTTTGACCTGGCCTTCGGCGGCGCGCCAGGCAGTGCCGCTGCCGCAGCCGCCCGTGATGAGCATGCCCACGCCAAAGATGAAGCCGCCCACCAGCCCGCCCAATCCGAAGTTGGGGCTCACGTACGCGGTTTCCCCGCGCAGGCCGCCCCACTTGAGGATCATGAAACCCAGGATGCTGATGGCCAGGCTGACAATGACCGCTTGGGTCACGGCTGCCTCGCCGCTCATGAAGGGTTCGCGAAAGGCGCGGGCAAAGCAGAAACGGCTGCGCACCAGGATGAAACCGAAGCCCATGCCGCAGAGCAGGATCCCGCCTTCAATGACATAGCCCTGATAACGGTAGAACTCGAAGGCCGCATAGCCGCAGAACAGGAGCAGCCAGCCCAGGTAGGGCTTAACCGGGGTCCAGTCCCTTGTGGACGGCTTGGCGGGCTTGGGTGGCTTGGCGAAACGCGGGGCCAGGTGCTCCATTTCCCAGTACAGGTATTTGAGGCCCACACGCGCACCCAGGAGCAGACCAGCCATCATCACGAATCCGCTCAAGGACAGGGCGCTGATGGCCGAGTAGAACCCGCCCACGTTGCAACCGCCGGCCAGGGCCGCGCCAATGCCGATGAGCACGCCGCCCACCGCGCCTTTATACAGCTCCAAGCGCGGGGGAACGCGGATGGCGAACTGCTTGGCCATGAGCGAGGCGGCAAACGCGCCCCACATGAGGCCCAGGGTGATCACCGAATTACTGTCAATGAGCACGGGCCTGGGTTCCTGGCTGTACAGGCCCAGGCCGTAAAACACCCAGTCGCCCCAGACCCGCAGGCCGCCGACCACGCCCCAGGGCCTGGCCCAGGCAAAGCAGATCACGCTCAGGATGCCGATGAGCACCGCACCGACCATGATCGACCACTCCGTGATGAACAGCCGCCGGTACCCGTCCCTGACCATTGTCCAGAACACATTGGGTTCCTTGCTCATGATGGTCTCCTCAGCAGCCTTCTTCTTCCACATGCTCTTCAACAGGCGCATCGCCGGGTTGATCCGAGAGTCCGGGAAGGCCCAGCAGTCCGGGATACTCGTTGGATTGCTGCGACAAAGTGTGCAGCACGGCCTGGTCATAATAGCGCCAGGCCAGCTTGGACGTGGGGTCCACGAGCAGGGCCTTCCAGAAAAAGCGCTTGGCCTCGGTGTAGCGGCCCCGGTCCATGGCCACCTGGCCGAAGCGGATCAACCGGGCGCAGAGTTCCCGGTCAAAACTGGCCACCTGGCTTTTGAGCAGCCCGTATTCCACGGCCATGGTCACGGCCTCGTTGTCCTCGTCTTGCCCGGCGGTTGGGGAACCGGAATCGCAGGCCACGACCCAGGCCAGCACGAGAGCCGCCAATATCAGGAGAAAGATCTGTTTCCTTTGCATGATGGATGCCTCCCAGAACTTGGTGCTCACTCAACGGGATGGTCCCCGTTCATCCAGGCCCGCCAGCCGCCCTTGAGATTGACCGAGTTGACGTAGCCCATGCGCTGCAGGCTGAGCACGCCCAGGCTGCTGCGGTCACCGCTGCGGCAATACAGGACAATGGTGGCGTTGCGCTCGGGCACGATCTCCTCGATCTTGAATTCCAGCCAGCCCCGGGCAATGTTCAGGGCGCCGGGGATGTGGCCGCGGCGAAACTCCTTTTCCTCGCGGCAATCAATGAAGTAGACCCAGCCCTCCTCGAACATCTCCCGGGCCTGGGCAACGTCGATTTCTTCGATGGCGGCCTTGGCTTCGCGCACCAAGTCCTGCTTGGTCAGGGGCTCGTCGGCCAAACCCCGGGAACACAAGCCGCCAACCATGAGAACCTGGAACACGATGACGATAATAAGGATGTGCTTGTGACGCATGGCGCTTCTCCCTTGGTCGCATGGACCTCATATCCGGCGCGTCCGCCTACTCCACTCCCTGCATGGGGAGCATGTCCTGTCCGACAATGACGCCTTGATTGGCTGCCTGTTCCTCAGGCCTTACGTTGTCTTGCTGCAGGAACCATTCGTGATTGTCGTGGCAATTGCCGCAGCTTTCGTTCTGCGGGGTCCGGCGCTGGATAGTGTGCGGGGTGGCCATCTTCCAAGTGGGCAGGGCCGAGTAGTTGCTCAAGCCACCATCAACATAAAACCGGAAGGAGTCCTCGGCCACGGGCACGTGCCTGAGCACCACAAACCGTTCGGGACGCGATTCAGAGGCCAGGGGATTCAAGCCCACCACGAAGTCCTGATAGGATTCATCGTTGCGGAAAAAGGGAAACCCGTGGTCGTCCAGGGCAAAGTGGCAACCCCAGCAGTTCTTGTAGGGCATGGCGTGGCACACATGGCAGCTGACCAAGTCCCGGTGCAGTTCGTGCTGTTCGGCGTTGGCCGCGTCAGGAGCGTAGATGTCCTGGTGGCAGCCCACGCAGGTCGGCGCGTTGGGGGCATCGTAGCGGCTCATGGCGTTGGGGGCCGAGCCGTGCATTTCCTCGCCGCTGTGGCAGCTCGCGCATTCCATGAACCGCTTGCGCCAGTGCACGTCCGGCGGGATGCCCTCGTTCTTGCCAAAGTACTCCCGCTCGACCCTGCTGCCGTGGCAGGCCGTGCAGACCTCGCGCATGGGCGGCTTGCCCTCGAAAAAATGCCCGGCCAGCAATCCGCCACCCACATAGGCGGGGCGGCTCACATGGCACTGGCCGCAACTGGCGTGGCAAGTGTTGCAATGCGTCTCCCGGCCCGCATTGACCTCGGCCAACACTTCGGGATCATGACTGGCCCGGGCCGTGATCATGGATTCGTAGGGAGCCAGGGTAGCGTGCAGACTCTGGGAGGCGGTTTCCGCTATTTCAGGATGGCAATCCTCGCACACGGAACCAAGAACCGGATAAGAGGGATCGCGTACCACTCCGTCGTGGGCAGTGAGCATGTCGCCATCGGATGGGTCGCCGCCATGGCACTCGTGACAGCCCATGTCGCCGTGGATGTCCTCCGTGGCGAACTCAGGCAGCACAAAGACCTTTTCGTGCGGAGCCAACGGCTCCACTTGACCGCCTCAGCCCTCGCCCTCGGACTCGGCCGACCCGCTGGGCACGCCCACGTTGGCCCGCAGCACTTCGCGCATGGCCGGGATCAACCGCGCCGGATTGGTGTGGCAAGCAAAGCACTGGTCGCTTTCCTGCTCCGCCCGGGAAGCAGGCCACGCCGCCACAAGGACCAGGACGGCCACTGCCAGGCCCAACAGCCATTTGGAGGACGGCTTGCTCGCCTTTCTCATACGCTGTTCCCCTTGACCTGAGGTTGGCGGGAGCGAACAGGGCTCACGCTGACCATGTACAGAGCAAGACCAGGGCCAGTTTCCCGGCCAAAGGACTACAAATTTACTCAGCTATTTCAGATGGAAACGAGATGAAGATTTGGGAAGGGCCAAGGAGCTGTGCCACCCGGCACAGTGTGCTGCGTAACAGAGTGTTCCACAACACACCACTTACACCGTAATATCGAGTTCCTTGAGCTTGCGGTACAAAGTGGTGCGGCTGACGCCCAGAAGCTCGGAAGCCTTGGTTTTGTTCCAGCGGCTTTGTTCCAGAATGGCCAGCATATGTTCGCGGTCCGAGCTGACCCGGCGCTTGCCCGGAGCTGGGGCCGGCGCTTGGCCCGAAGCAGCCTGCCGCAACTCGCCGGGAAGATGGCCTAGGGACATGAATCCGCCGGGGCAGAGGATGCCGCCGTGCTCAATGGCGTGCTTGAATTCGCGCACATTGCCCGGCCAATGATAGTGCATGAACAGGTTCATGACCTCGTTGGTCACCCCTTCAATGGATTTGGCGTAGGTCTCGTTGACCTGGGTCAGGAAGTGGTCGATGAGCAGGGGGATGTCCTCTGCCCTCTCGCGCAGGGGCGGCACGTGGATGGTCATCACCTTGAGCCGGTAGAACAGGTCCTGGCGAAAGGTCCCTTGTTTGACCTTGTCCCACAGGTCCACGTTGGTGGCGGCCACGAGCCGCACATCAGCCTTGCAGGTGGTGGAGTCACCCACGCGCTCGTATTCCTTGGTCTCCAGCACCCGGAGCAGCTTGAGCTGGATGTTGCGGGACAGGTCGCCGATCTCGTCGAGAAAGATGGTGCCGCCCTCGGCGGCCTGGAAGCGTCCCACCGTGTCCTTGACCGCGCCGGTGAAAGCGCCGCGCACATGGCCGAACAACTCGCTCTCCAAAATGGTCTCGGCCAGGGCCGAGCAATTGACCTTGACCAAAGGGCCGGTGATCCGCGAACTGCCGTAGTGCAGGGCCTCCACGATCAACTCCTTGCCCGTGCCTGACTCACCGGTGATGAGCACCGTGGTCTTCATTTCGCTGAGCTGGTCCAGGACTTGGTAAATGGCCTGCATCTTCGGACTTTTTCCCCTCATCCCATGGTAGAGGGTACGGGGTTCCCTGCGTGGTTCCTGTTCAGGCTTTTCCGTGATGTCGCGGATGACCACCACGGCCCCGGCAAGCTCCCCGTCCAAATGATACGGCGTGGCGTTGATCAGGGTGACTTGGTTGGGCTGGTTGGCGCAGGAACACTCGGCGCGGTAGCCGCGCACGGGCTCATTGGTCTCCAGGACCTGGCGCAGCAGGTTCACGCAGGGCGGCGACTCCTCGGCCGAAAAGGCCACGGTGAGCGGCCAGTTCTCCACGATCCCGCCGGAGCGGGTACACACGTGATCCAGGGCGGGGTTGGCCTTGACCAGGTTCATGTCCTTGTCCACGATGATCACGCCCTCGGAGATGCTGTCGAATACAGCCTCCAACTCGACCCGCAAGCTGTCCACTTCATACCGTCCTTGGAGCGCGGCTTCCCTGTTCCTGACCTTGGCCGTGATGTCCCGGCCCATGGACTGGAACTCCTTGATCTCTCCCTGGTCAAACACAGCTCGATGCACCCATTGCAGCCAACATTCCCCCTCGCCGTCCAACCGCGCCCTGCTCACCAACCCGGCCACAGGCCTGGATTCGGTCAAGGACCGCATGTGCTGTTCATGTTTTTCCACATCAAGTTCGTGGACCAAGTCCTTGATCCGGTGCTGGCCGGGTTGGTCCTTGGCCAGGGAGAACATGCGGCTCATTGCTGTATTGATGTACGTGAGCCTGCCCTTGGCATTGCTGCGGCAAATCAAATCCTTGGCCACTGTGTCACGGATCGGAGCAAGACCACGCGTTGGCTGGGCAAGCGACGGGCCTGCCGGTTCCCCCACGTTAATGTGTGGCGGGTCCTGGGCAAGGTGGCAGGCCACGGCTTCCTTGGCCTGCTTGCGCTCGGAAATGTCCCGGGCAACGCCGCGAAATCCGCTCAAGGATCCAGCGTCATTGAAATACGGCGCTCCGCTGACCTCAAGCCAGATATCGCGGCCATCACTGTGCTGCATGAGCAGTTGCACGCTGCTGAACGACGTCCTGGCCTTGGCGTGGTACACGAACAATTCCGAGGTGCGTCTGGCCTCATCCCGGGACATGAGGGAAAACGGAGTCTTGCCAATAATATCTTCAGGGGAGTAGCCCAGGATATCTTGGGTCTTGGGACTGGCGTAGGTATACCGGCCCCTGGGATCGACCTCCCAAATCAAATCGGAACTGGCTTCCACCAGGGCCCGGTACTTTTCCCGGCTTTCCCTGAGCGCGGCTTGGTCGTGCAGGCTGCGGGAGATGTCATGGAACCATACGGCCACGCACTGGGTGTCCCCGGACTGGGCGGACTGGGACTTAAGCCGGTTGGCGCTGACCCTGACACGAAAACTTTCGTCATCTCCCCGCTTGGCCATGAGTTCACCGCTCCACTCATCCTGGGCGAATAGGGCGGCGAATACCGTCTTGGCCAATTCGCGGCTCTGCCACAAGGATTGGAACGACAGGAAAGATTCTTGGTCAGGGTTTATTGACCACAAGCGGTACAAGGCGGGATTGGCGTATATAGCGCGGCCCTGCCTGGTGAACATGGCCATGGCATGCCGGGCCGAGTGCAGCGCTTGCCCGCGAACCTCGTCCAGTTCGCTGCTGCTCAGTTCCGCCCCGATTCCATAGAGGTAGAGATTGACCCCCTCCTGGCACGGGGCCAGGACAAAGGTATGTGACTGGTCCTGGCACACAATGTCCACGAGTTCGCTTTGGCCGTCCAAACATGCCCTGCTCAGCCTCTCCACCAGTTCCTGGGGCAGCATGGCCCCTTCCTGGGTCTTGAGGCATCGTAATATTGGTCCGGCAGCTGGATTGGCATAGGATATCGTTCCTTGGCGGGACGTACACAGAATGGGCATGGGGTTTTCGCTGACCAGCCAGGACAGCCGCCTGGCCTTGTCCTTGGCCAATACCAGCTCGGAGAGGTCGCGGATGGTGAAGACCATGCCTGTGAGCTTGCCGTGTTTGGACAAGGGGATGAGCTTGCCCGAGGCAATGATCGAGCCGCTGTCCAGGCTGGGCAGCCGTTTGTGTTCAAAACTTGTTTCAGCCAGGGTGTGCGCGGCTTTTCGGTAGAGTTCGGAGAAACGGCCCAAAAAGCTGCTCCCCGGGGCCTGGGGCAGGGACCTTCCAGCCAGGCCTGCTGCCGCCTCGCCTATGATCCGGGTCATGGCCCGGTTCACCAACCGGACCACGCCCTGTTTGTCGAGCAGCATCACACCGCAGGCGACGCCGTGGCGCATGGCGCGGTACAGACCTTCCCGCCAAAAGGCTTGGTTGGAGATTCCGGCTTGGGGCACGGCTCTCTCCCTGGTGCTGCGGCATCCTTGGCCATGGAGCAAGCAAAGAGACGCCGTTTCACAATACACCGGCCACGTGAATGAGCGGGAACCGCATGTGGCCGAGGTCAGCAGGGAGCCGGACTCAGCCCTGAAGAGGCCGGGGTGGAGTCCTTTCGTGTCCCTGGCGCGCATGGCATGGCGCGCCGGGGAGGTGCATCGGAGTACAACCAATGTAACACATTGTGCCACATGGGAGCAAGGTTTTGGGTGTTTTCTTATGCCTTGGGTGAGGCTTTCAAAATTTCGCGCACACGGCCTTCAAGAAAATCGACCATGGCTTCAATTTCCTTGTCTTCCATTGTTTCAACCTGCTCTGCCAATTCAACGCACTTGTGTTCGTCCAAGCCCACAGCCTTTTCCACGACAAATCCGTCCACTTCACCGTTCATGGGTTTACGTCCGCAGCCCCCAATGATCCCCAGGAAGGTTCCGTTTATTTGAATGGGCGTGCATATCTTGAGCAGTCCGGCATCACATTCCGCAACCACGGTCCTGCCTTTGGTCCGGGCCATGGCCGCCATGTTTTGATGAGCCACGGAACATATGGCTTGGATGCCCTCGGGCTTGGCCTTGACTTCCGGACACAAGGGGTTGGCGAATTTCTTGAACCCCGTGAAGGTAAAGCCGTCCGCGTCATAAGCACAGGCGTTGACACGAAACGTGGCGTTGATCTCTTGTTCCAACTCCGTCCACTGCTCCTTGCTCATGAGATCCGTCATCTGCATGGTGATTCCTTTTCTCCCTGTGTGTTGTCTTGATGGAGGTTCGACTTAACCGCCAGGGTCACGGCTTAACCCCGCACATTGTTGCGGGGTATTGCATTTTTAGGACCATCTTTAACATATTACTCTTTCAAGCTATTCTGTTCTACTGCGCACCCCCTGGGCTTATGTTTCGCCTTGTTTCTGGAGCCATAGGAGCAAAACACGCCCAGACCATTCCTCACACACTCCCCTAAACATTGCCGACTTCTTAACTGGGAATTCCCCGCTGACATGGGAACGCCACACACACGCCCCGGGGTTGTCACTCATATCCGGCACAGAAGATTCAAGACACTCGCGAAAGTCTGAGCGTCATCTCAGGCCAGGTTTCCTGTTCACCTGTCTGCCCGGCAGCTTTGAGTCACTGTATTGTCACCCAAAAAATGGCTGAGAGATACATCTGCCCAGGGCGTAACCGTTTAGGATGCTTCTCGCTTCACCCCCGAGCTCTTGTTCCGCTTTCCCTGGGAACAGGCTCCACATACCGGCAACAGGGTGCGGCGGACCGGCCGCCGAACCTTGGGAAGCGCAGGACCGCCTGCACCATACGTTCGTTCAAATTTGGGAGTGATCCACATGAAAGCAATGATTCGCTTGTTCGCCCTTTCGTTGGTTTTGGTCATGGGCCTCGCCGCCTATGCCCAGGCCGAGGACCTCTTGGTCTACACCGCCCTGGAAGACGACGAGATTCCCATCTATCTCGAACTGTTCAATGAAATGCACCCTGACATCAACGTGCAGATCGTCCGCGACTCCACCGGCATCATCACCGCCAAGATCCTGGCCGAGGCTGACAATCCCCAGGCCGACGTGATCTGGGGCACCGCCGCCACCAGCCTCATGCTCGCCGACCAAGCCGGTATTGTGGAGCCCTACGCCCCGGCTGGCCTGGACCGCGTGCGCCCTGCCATGCGCGATGCCAACGAAGTCCCCCACTGGGTGGGCATCAAGGCCTGGATGACCGGCTTCTGCGTGAACACCATTGAAATGGAAGCCCTGGGCCTGCCCACGCCTTCCAGCTTCGCCGACCTCATCGACCCCGTGTACAAGGGCCAACTCATCATGCCCAACCCGGCTTCCTCGGGCACCGGCTTCCTGACCGTTTCCGCCATCCTGCAAATGATGGGCGAGGAAGCGGGTTGGGAATACCTCGACGCCTTGCACGAGAACATCTCCCGTTACACCCACTCCGGTTCCAAGCCCTGTAAGCTGGCCGGTTCGGGCGAGACCCCCATTGGCATCTCCTTTGCCTACCGCGGCTTTATCCAGCGCGAAAAGGGCGAGCCCGTTGTGACCGTGTTCCCCGAGGAAGGCTCCGGCTGGGATGTGGAAGCCAACGCCCTGGTCAAGAAAGCCGAGATCAAGGACGCCGCCCGCATCTTCCTGGATTGGGCCATCAGCCCCGAGGTCATGGAACTCTACGCCCGCGTGTACCCGGTCACCGCTTATGACGTTGGCGCTCCGATCCCCGAAGGCTACCCCACGGATCCCGAAGCCCAACTCATCGAGAACGACTTCCAGTGGGCCGCCGCCAACCGCGCCCGTATCCTGGAAGAGTGGACCAATCGCTACGACGGCAAGAGCGATCCCCAATAACATGCCGCACCCCGCGTAAAACCGCCGCCCCGGAAGAAAATCCCTTCCGGGGCGGCTTTAACCCGAGGAGCCCCCCATGTCTCCCGCCGAACAACCCCACCTGGAAGTCGTCAACGTGAGCAAGCTTTTTGGCACGGTCACCGCCCTGGACAAGGTCAGCTTTACCGCGTCCCAGGGTGAATTCCTTTCCATTCTCGGCCCCAGCGGCTGCGGCAAGACCACTATCCTGCGCGTGGTGGCCGGGCTCGAGCCCCAGACCTCTGGATCGGTCTCCATCAACGGCCAGGACGTGTCCCGCTTGCCCGTGTCTAAGCGCAACATCGGCATTGTCTTCCAGAGTTACGCCCTGTTCCCCAACCTCACGGCTACGAAGAACGTGGCCTACGGGCTCAAGAGCAAGGGCATGGACAAGAAGGATCTGCGCAAAAAAGTCGAAGATCTCATGGATCTGGTCGGTCTGAGCGGCATGGGGGAAAAATACCCGTCGCAGCTTTCCGGCGGGCAGCAGCAGCGCGTGGCCTTGGCCAGGGCCATGGCTTTGTCCCCGAACCTGCTGCTCCTTGACGAGCCCCTGTCCGCCCTGGACGCCAAGGTGCGCATCAAGCTCAGGAGCGAAATCCGCGACCTGCAGCGCCGCTTGGGCGTGACCACGATCATGGTCACCCACGACCAGGAAGAGGCCCTGACCATGGCCGACCGCATCCTGGTCATGGACCAGGGGGAATTGGTGCAGTTCGGCGCGCCCCACGAAATTTACGATTTTCCGTCCACTCCGTTCGTGGCCTCGTTCATCGGCTCCATGAACTTCATCCGTGGCGCGGTCAAGGCCGAGGAAAACCGCTTCAAACTCGGTGAATCCTTGATCCACGCCGGTGAGGCCAACAAGGTCTCCAACGGCGCCGAGGCGCTCATGGCCATCCGCCCCGAGGACGTGCTGGTGAACGCCAACGGTCAAAGCGGGCCCAACACCTTCCAGGCCAAGGTCCTGCACATGGAATACAAGGGCTCCAATTTCCGGGTCCGCTTCCAGCCCACGCAAATGGACACCAACCCCATCATTGAGGCTGAAATCGCCACGGAAAAGATTCGCCGCCTGGATATCCGCGAAGGTCAACTCACGGACATCGACCTGCCAGTTGACCGCATTCGCGTTTACGAGTCGCAAGGGAGCCAGGCCCATGCCTAACGGGACCCTTGCCCTGGGCACGCGGCAACAGGGATTTTGGCAGCGGGTGGACAGCGAGGTCTGGATCAGGCGGCTGCTCATCGCCCTATTATGCATTTGGATGCTGGCCGTGGTTGTCCTGCCCCTGGGCACCTTGCTTTCCAAAAGCTTGGTCAACCAAGACGGCGAATTTGTTGGCCTGGCCAATTTCATCAAGTATTTCCAGACCCCGGCCCTGTCCAGTTCCCTGGGCAACTCCATGTTCGTGGCCGTGCTCACCACGCTGATCTCGGTGAGCCTGGGATTCGGTTTTGCCTACGCACTGACCCGGACCTGCTTGCCTATGAAGGGCATGTTCAAGGGCTTGGCGCTTACGCCCATTTTCGCGCCCACCCTGTTGAACGGCATCGCCTTGGTCTATCTCTTCGGCCGCAAGGGACTCATCACCCTGGGCTTTTTCGGCCACTTGGACTTCCTGGCCGTGGACATCGGATTATACGGCCCCGTGGGGATCATCATCTCCGAGGTCATCTTCACCTTTCCCCAGGCCATGCTCATCCTGACCATCGCCCTGTCCATGACCGACGCCCGGCTCTACGAGGCTTCGGATTCCCTGGGCGCGTCCAAGCTGCGCACCTTTTTCACCGTGACCATCCCGTCCATCAAATACGGACTCATCAGCGCGGTCTTTGTCTGCTTCATCCTCGCGTTCACGGACTTTGGCGCGCCCAAGGTGGTGGGCGGCAACTACAACATCCTGGCCACGGACATCTACAAACAGGTCATCGGCCAACAGAACTTCGTCATGGGCGCGGTGGTCAGTGTGGTCCTGCTCGTTCCCACGGTCCTGGCCTTCAGCGTGGACCGCATCGTGCAGCGCAAGCAGGTCTCGCTCATCGCGGCCAAGTCAGTACCCCTGATCCCCAAGCCCGAACCCCTGCGCGACAGGATATTCCTTACCTTCTGTTCCCTGATCGCTTTCCTGATCATCGCCTTTTACCTGACCGCGCTGTTTGCTTCCCTGGTCAAGGTCTGGCCCTACACCATTGAGCTGGGGCTTTGGCACTACGACTTCACGGGCACTGGCGGCGGAGGGTATACCGCGTTCTTCAACTCCATCCGCATGGCCCTGTATTCAGCCGCCATCGGAGTGGGCCTCACCTTTGCCAGCGCCTATCTCATTGAAAAAACCCGGGGACTCAAAGCCCTGCGCGGAATCGCATACTTCCTGTCGATCCTGCCTTTGGCCCTGCCCGGCCTGGTCATCGGCCTGGCCTACATCTTCTTTTTTAATGCGCCGGGCTGGTCCTTCTGGGGCATCACCATCCCAAATCCCCTGAACTTCCTGTACGCCACCATGGGCATCCTGGTCATGAGCAACATCGTGCACTTCTACACGGTGAGCTTTCTCACAGCGACCACGGCCCTCAAGCAACTGGACAATGAATTCGAGACCGTGTCCGAGTCCATGGGCGTGCCCTTTTACCGGACATTTTTCCGGGTCACCGTGCCTGTGTGCTTGCCCGCTGTGCTGGAAATCTTCATGTATTATTTCGTCAACTCCATGGCCACGGTATCGGCCGTGATCTTCCTGTACTCGGCAGACACCAAGTTGGCCTCGGTGGCGGTCGCCAACATGGACGACGCCGGCGACATTGCCCCGGCCTGCGCCATGGCCATGCTCATTGTCGTGGCCAACATCGCCATGCGCATCATCTACGGCCTGGTGACCAAGGGCGCCAAACGCAAAACCCAGGCCTGGACGGTTCGCTGACCAGCCCACAGGAATCCGCATGGACATCTTCATCCGCACCAAACGCTATACCGGCCCGGTCCAAGCCCTGGTCTTGGACTGGGCTGGAACCGCCGTGGATTACGGCTGTCTGGGCCCCATGGCTGTGTTCCTGGACGTGTTCGCCAAATACGGGGTGCAGGTCACCCTGGACGAAGCCCGGGCTTTCATGGGCCTCATGAAAAAAGACCATATTCGCTCCATGTGCCGAACACCGTCGGTGATGGATAAGTGGGAAGCTGCCCATGGCCGGGTTCCCAACGAGTCGGATGTGGAGGCCATGTACCAGAAGACCGAGCCCATGATGGTCGGAGTCATCGCCAAGCACGCCGACCTCATTCCTGGCCTTCTTGAGGCGGTGGACGCCTTCAAGGCCATGGACATCAAGATCGGCACCAGCACGGGCTACACCGGCTCCATGATGGACGTGCTCGTGCCAGAAGCCGCCAAAAAGGGCTATTCCCCGGACTCGGTGGTCTGCTCCACGGACGTGCCCGCAGGCCGCCCCTTTCCCTGGATGTGTTATCAAAACGCCATCAACCTTGAAGTTTACCCCATGGAGGCCATGGTCAAGATCGGTGACACCATCAGCGACATCCAGGAAGGCCGCAATGCAGGCATGTGGACCATTGGCCTGACCCGCTCGGGCAATGAGCTGGGCCTGCCCAAGGCCGAAGCCGACGCCCTGGACTCCGCCGACTTGGCCGCTCGCCTCAAGGGTATCGAAGAGCGCTATTTCGAGGCTGGAGCCCACTACGTGGTCGAGGACATCAGCCACTGTCCCCAACTCATGGCCGAGATCAACCACAGATTGGCCCAAGGCGAACTTCCGCTTCCCTAGGGCTTGGCCATGAAGTCTTCCCGGCCCAAGCACCTGCACCAGCCCGTTGACTCCAGCGAAGGCGACGTGAACCTGTCGCCCGAGCGGCAGAAGTGGATCAACAGCCTTGACTCCGCGACCCGAAAGCTCCTGGACCAAGACGCCGAGTTCTTCCTGCACCAGTCCTTGTCCACGCCTTGCCTGGATGTGCTGACCCAAGCCCGGGGCAGCGGGTTCACGGACTTAAACAGCAAGACTTTTCTCGACTTCCACGGCAACAGCGCGCACCAAGTGGGGCATGCCCATCCCAAGGTCATCGAGGCGGTCAAGGCCCAACTCGACACCCTGGCCTTTTGCCCCCGCCGCTTTACCAACGAGCCCGCCATCCGTTTGGCCGAGAAGCTGGTCTCCTTGGCTCCGGGCGACTTAGGCAAGGTCCTCTTCGCGCCGGGCGGGACTTCAGCCGTGGGCATGGCCCTGAAACTGGCGCGCATGGCCACGGGCCGCTTCAAGACCATCTCCATGTGGGACTCCTTTCACGGTGCATCCCTGGACGCCATCTCCCTGGGCGGAGAAGCCCTGTTCCGCAACCAGATCGGCCCCTTGCTGCCCGGCACCGAACACGTGCCGCCTGCCGAGCCCTATCGCTGCATGTGGAATCCCGACGGGAGCTGCGAGTCCTGCGACTTGCGCTGCGCCAAGTACATCGAGTACGTGCTGGAACGCGAAGGCGATGTGGCTGCCGTGGTGGCCGAGCCCTTTCGCTGCACCACCATCAACATCCCGCCACAAGGGTACTGGCCGTACGTGCGCAAGGCCTGCGACAAACACGGCGCCCTGCTGGTCTTTGATGAAACCGCCCTATGTTTAGGCCGGGCCGGGACCATGTTCGCCTTTGAGAACTTCGGCGTGGTCCCGGACATCGTGACCCTGGGCAAGGGTTTGGGCGGTGGCGTGTTCCCCCTGGCCGCCATTGTGGCCCGCAAGGACCTCGACATCGCGCCCCACGTGGCCTTGGGCCACTATACCCATGAGAAGAATCCCACGGCCTGTGCCGCGGGTTTGGCCGCCATTGAAGTCATAGAACAGGAAGGCCTGCTTGCCCGCGCCCGGGTCCTGGGCCGGGAAACCCTGGGCAAACTGGCGGCATTGGGCGACAAGCACCCCTGCGTGGGCCAAGCCCGGGGCCTGGGCCTGGCCATGGGCCTGGAGATCGTGCAGGAGCGCCATCCTTCAGAGCCCGATCCGGCGCGAGCCGAGCGAATTCTCTATAGCTGCCTGAAACAGGGCTTGAGCTTCAAGGTATCGGGCGGCAGTTGCCTGACCCTGACCCCACCCCTGACCCTGAGCGGCCAGGACATGGACCTTGCCCTGGCCATCCTGGAACAGGCTGTCATTGATACGGAAAATACCGCGTAAAACGCCTTCTCAAGGAGATATGGCATGGATGCCAAGAATATGCCGGATAATCCCTATTTCCTGCTCACACCCGGCCCCTTGTCCACGTCAAAGCCGGTCAAGTCGGCCATGTTCCGGGACTGGTGCACCTGGGACAAGGACTACAACGACATTGTCCAGGACATCCGAGCCCGGCTCGCGGCCCTGGCCAGCCGGAACAACGGATACACGTCCGTACTCATGCAGGGCAGCGGCACCTTTTCCGTGGAGGCCGCCATTTCCACTGCGGTTCCCCACGACGGCAAACTCCTGGTCCTGGCCAATGGCCATTACGGCGACCGCATCGCGCTCATTGCCCAGCGCATGGGCCTGGAGCACACGGTGCTCGACTCGGGCGAGGTCCAGCGGCCCGACTTGGACCAACTTCGGCAAACCTTGGACCAGGACACGGCCATTACCCACGTGGCCGTTGTCCACTGCGAAACCACCACGGGCATGCTCAACCCGGTGCAAGAGATCGGCAGGATCGTGAAGCAAGCGGGCAAGGTGTACATTGTGGACGCCATGAGCAGCTTTGGCGGCATTCCTCTGGATATGGCCGACCTGGGCGCGGATTTCATCGTGTCCAGCGCCAACAAATGCATCCAAGGCGTGCCCGGCTTTGGTTTCGCCGTGGCCAAGAAGAGCGAGCTGGAGCAATGCCAGGGACGTTCCCGCTCCCTGAGCCTGGACATGCACGACCAGTGGCAGGAGATGGAAAACAAGAACGGCAAGTGGCGCTACACCTCGCCCACCCATGTTGTCCGCGCCTTTGCCCAGGCCTTGGCGGAACTGGAAGACGAAGGCGGCGTGGCCACCCGCTTTGCGCGATATACGGAAAACCACCGCATCCTGGTGGAGGGCATGCGCGAACTGGGCTTTAGCACCCTGCTGCCCGACGAGTTCCAATCGCCCATCATCACCTCTTTCTCCAACCCCGACCACCCGGACTACGACTTCATGCGCTTTTATGGGCTGCTCAAGGAAAGGGGGTTTGTCATCTATCCGGGCAAGGTCACGGGCGCGAACACCTTCCGCATCGGCAACATCGGCCACGTGTTTCCCCAGGACATGCGTTCCCTGATTGGAGCTGTGGCAGAGTCCATGTACTGGCGCTAACCCAACCAAGGAACACGGGACATGAACGTTTTCTGCCTGGGCGGCGCGGGCCGCATCATCCGCGAATCAGCCTTGGACTTGGTCCAGTTCGGTGATGTCAGCCGGATCACCATTGCCGATTATAATGAAAACGCTGCCCAGGAAGTGGCGGCATGGCTGGACGACCCGCGCGTGGACTGGACCCGTGTCGACGTCCATGACCACGAGGCGACCGTGGCGGCCATGCAGGACCATGACTTGGTCCTGGACGGCACCACCATCTCCTTGAACGCTAAATCCACGGCCTGCATCGCGGCTGCGGGTTGCCACGGCCTGAACCTCAACGGGTTCGGCGAGGAATACCAATTCGACTCCATATTCCGGGACAAGGGCAAGACCTTTGTGCCGGGCTTTGGCATGACCCCCGGCGTGACCAACATGCTGGCCAAGCACGCTTGCGACCAGATGGAGAGCGTGGACAGCGTGCGTGTGTCCCACGGCGCGTTTCGTCCCGTTGCTTTTTCGGGCGCCATCACCGAGACCACGGTCTATGAATACGACCCGGACTTGCCGGGACGGGTGGTCTATGAAAACGGCGAATTCGTGCAGGTCAAACCCTTTGCCCGGCCCCGGGACATCGCCCTGCCCGAGCCCTACGGCACCCATCCCCAGTACATTATCCCCCACTCCGAGACCGTGACCCTGGCCGATTACCTCCAGGACAAGGGCGTCAAACTCATCGAGGTGCGCGGCACCTGGCCACCCAAGAACATGCTGCTGATCCGGGCTCTGCATGAATGGGGCTTCATGCGCAATGACCTGATTGAGGTCAACGGCAAGCAAGTGGGGATCATGGACATGATCGGATCGTATCTCCAGCAAGCTCCCGAGGGCCAGGAAACCGAGCTGTATGGCTACGCCCTGCATGTGGAGGTGGAGGGGGTCAGGGATGGGCAAACAACACGTCATACGCTCACCCACACCCATCCCGCGTCGGACGGATCAGCGCCTGGTTGGGAAAAACTCAGGGCCTACACCCGCTGTGTGGGTATTCCCATGTCCGTGGGTGCTCAGCTCATTGCCCGGGGCAAAGTCCTGGACAAGGGTTGTGTGATTCCGGAGCGGGCCTTTGCCCCTGGGGACGTATTCGCGGAACTGGCCCAACGGGAGATTTTCATTCACGAGCAGGTCGAGGAGATGGGGTAATCGCATATCCCGAAGCCGGCTCCAGGCCATTTTGGTCCGCTTACTCCGAGGCCGACTCCGGGTTCTCGTTCGCTTGAACTGCCAGGCCCGGCTCATCAGCACCAAGGGTGGTAGGAATCGACACCTGAAACACGCTGCCCCGGCCCGGTTCGCTGTCCACGCTGATGGTCCCCTTGACCAGTTCCACCATCCGCTTGACCAAGCTCAATCCCAAACCAACGCCCCCTTGCCGGCTGTATCCCTCGCCATGAAGCCGGGTAAAGGGCTGGAAGATTTTGTGCATGTCGCCCTGGGCAATGCCCGGCCCGGAATCACGGACCTTGAGAACGAGAAACGCTTGGTTTCCGGCCCTAGCTCCCTGGCTGTCCAGGAATTGCACCTGGATCTCCACTGCGCCCTGATCCGTGAACTTGATGGCGTTGCCCACAAGGTTGAGGAGTACTTGCCGCACAGGCCCTTCCAGTCCGATCAACAATGGGGGCAAGGCCGACACATCCGGGGCGGGAAAAACTATCCCCTTGGTCCGGGCCGAGGGCAACATGGCCTGGTGCACGGAGAGCAGCATCTCTTGCGGGGAAAACGATCCCAGCTTTTCCGCAGCCTTGCCCTGGTCAAGGACGGTAAATTCCAAGATGTCCGTGAGCAGGGTGTTCAGGCTTCGGCCGCTGGCTTGGGCCATTTCAACCATATGCATATGCTCCGGCTTGAGTTCCTCTTCCTTGAGAAATGCCAGGACTCCCATCATGCCGTTAAGGGGTGTGCGCAATTCGTGGCCCATGGTGGCCATGAACTCGTCCTTCATCCTATCGGCTTGAACAACAGCGGCCTCTGCTTTGCGTGCTTGTTGCTCGGCTTCGTTGCGGAGCCTGACCTCCCGTATCAGATCTATCACTCTCCGCATGCTGAAAAACAAGCCTGCGGCAGCAGCAACTGGGAGAATCAAGACCACCTCATCAAGATCCCAATCCTCATGCTGACGGCTGAACTCGTAAAACCATTCATACCCGTCAACAGCAATCAACACCGCAGTCACGCTGATGGAAAAGGCAAGGATGGCAACAAATTCAAGGAAAAGGCTCTTTTTCACGTCACTCCCCCCATAACCAAGGCAGGCCAAGGTTTCCCATATCGCGGACCTTTCCCCACTGAACGGCAGGCCTATGTATTCCAGCATTATTAGCAGCCCGTTCTTTTTATGACAACTCGTCCGCCAACCTATTAGGCCGCCTACCAGTCCCACGAAAAAAAAGCCCTGTTCCCGGCTCTGGCCGGAAACAGGGCTTGATACAGCGCTTTTTCTCTCGAGATGGACTAGTGTCCGCCGCTGCCCAGGATGCCCGAGGCAGCCACCACCAGGACAATGATTTCCACCACCGCGATGGTTGTGTAGATGTAATCCTTTTGCCGCAGAAAGCCGGGCACGAGGATCATGTAGCAGACGATGGTCAGCAAGGCCAACAGGGCCAGGCCGACAAAGTTGAGGTAATCGCCGGTGCCCAGAAGGTTGGCCCATTCCCAACCGCTGGGGGATTCGGTGATCAGGATGTAGGCGGAAACGCCTTGCACGCCCGAACCAACCACCAGTTCGTCGTGTTCGCCACGCAGTTGGAAGATCTCAGCTTCGCATTCCACGCCGTTTTGGCCGCAGATGTCAAAGCCCGTGATCTCGTGGTGATCGCCAAGTTCCGTGACCACGATTTGCGGGTTGGTCCAGTTTTCCGCCACCATTTCCACGGGCACCTGGGGCTCGAAAACGCCCACCACGTACATGATGTACGAAATGCTCATCAGCACGATGCCCAGCCAAGCGCCGATGTTCAGCACCTTGGCGTATATGAGCTGCTCCTTCATGGGAGTGATGTCGTTTTGCTGCTCGCTCATTGTTTATCTCCTTAATACAATACAGGGGTTATCCGAGCAGGCCAATGCCGAGGCCCTTGTCGACGGCCTTGAAACCGGCGAATAACAGCACGCCGATAACCATCCAGCGAACCACCTTGGGCTTGGCCACGCGCAGGAGCCGCACGCCCACGAAGGAACCGAGCATCAAGCCGATGATCGAAGGAATGGCCATGAGCGGAATCACGCAACCCTGGTTCATGTAAATCCAGGCGGCGGAAGTGTCGGTGATGGAGAGCAGGAACTTACTGGTGGCCACGGAGAGCTTCAAGGGAGCGCCCATGAGCAGGTTGAGCACGGGAACGTTGGCCCAGCCGGCGCCCAGGCCGAACATACCGGCCATGATGCCGATAAGCACGAAAAGCAGCAGGCCGAGCAGGGTGCGGTGGGTCTTCCAGTCCACACGCTCCTGCGCGCCTTCGTCATAATACGCGCCTTGCATGCCCAGCGCCAGACCAATCGCGTCCTGCTTGGTCACCACGGGCTTAGCCGTGTTCTTGGAGACCAACAGCAAAATGGCGATACCCATAATGGTTGCGCCCAATGCGGTCTGGACATACGCGGGATTGAGCTTGGACAAGTACAGTCCCAGCATGGCGCCGATAATGGAAAACGTTGACGCAATGAGCGCCACGGGCAGGGCAAGCCGCAAACTCGCCAAGTTCCGTTTGAGCAGGCCAGGTCCTGCGGCCAGGGCTCCGGCCAAGGCCACCATCAGACCCGCGCCGCGCACGAAGTCGAGGTGAAAGGGGAAGAAACCGCTGACCAGCGGCACGAACAGCACGCCGCCGCCAACGCCCGCCAGCACGGCGATGATGCCGAGAATGAAGCAGAACACGAGCAGAACCGCAGGCCAGAACCACCATTGTTCTGTCAAGCCGCCCGTGGCCGCTTCTTCCTGGGCCATGGCCATGACCGGGTTGGTCAACACAAATGCCGAGACTCCGACCATGAGCAGAGTCAAGCGATGGAAAAATTTGAATAGCATCGGCAATTCCTCGTCGATGTTTATGGTGAACCGCAAAAAGCCACACAATCACAGCCCTGTACACAGGCAAAAATTGTATGTCAACAAGACCAAACCCATATATTTCAGAATGTTATTCTGTGTTTGTTAAATTTTTCCCATACTCCGACCACTGATGCCCACAGGGCTTCCCATGGTCTCGGGCCAAGTTTTCCGGGCCTTGTTTCGATTTTGTCATCACGCTGCCGCATTCCGTTCACAAAATGCATGCAGCGCGCCGACCCAAATTTCTCCAGTGCGCTGCTAGTATACCGTATGAAAAGTTTGCCTAAGGGCCAGGGTCGGCAAGCATCTGGCTGGTCCCGGGATATTGCCCGGCCTCAAGCCTTGCCAAGGCCTGGCTGTCCCCGGCCACGTGGGCGAGGAAAAAGTCGATGGTCGCTGCGGCTATGGTCCCCCGATGAGGTTGCGACAGCAAGCCCTCGATGGAAGGAGTCCGGGACGCGGCTCCACCAGCAAAGGTGTTGTGGTCCGCGCCCTCGACCTGGATAAGGTATTTGGGCGCTGGGCTCGGGTCATACAGCAGCCGCTGGTAGCGGTCCAGATTCCATTCCCGTGAACCTGCCTGGTACATAATCGGGCAGTTCAGGCTACTGATGTGCTCGGTGGAAAACGTGGTCTCCGTGGTCGGTCCGGACAGGGACACAGCCCCGTCCAAGCCCGGCCAGGCCTCGCCCTCAACCGCCCCGGCCAGGAGCATGGTGGTCCAGGCCCCGAAACTGTGGCCAAACATACCGACCCTGTCACAATCCACAGTTCCGTGAAAGGGCGAGCCAGGATCCCCATTCAAGGCCAGCATGGCATTGAGAGTGTCCCGGGCCTGGGCCGGGCGGTAGCCAAAAGCCGCCAACCCTGATTCCGGACCAGCCACAATATTGTTGCGGACTTCCCCGGCATAGGCCAGCAACTCCCCAAGCCTGCATGTTTCGTTCCCGACCAATCGCACGCATGACACCGCATCTGTGTGATCCGGAGCAACCACAACAAAACCTGCCCGGGCTAGGCCTTCGCAGATGTAGGCTGTGGAGTGCCCAGAGCCGCCCGCGCCGTGCGAAAATAGAATGAGAGGGTGCGGCCCTGGAGCGACAGCCCCGTTCCGGGCCAGTTCCGTAGCCATTTGGAAGTTGCCGAAAGCATAGCTGTCGGCTTGGGCCGGGTCAGTGGAAGGATACCACACCGCCACATCCAAGCTGACCGGCTCGCCACCCACGCCCACGGAATCCACCTGGATGAGGCGAAACCCCACGCTGGGCTCTTGCTCGTCGCCCCCTTGCTGATCAGGCAAGGCAACCAGGGGAACATCAGCCTCGGCCACGTCGATACGGGTCCCCCAAAGCTGGGACGGGCCGGAGCAACTATAGCCGCCGCTTTGCCATATCCATTGGCCGTCGCCGCTGAACTCAAGGCCTCCAGCGGACAAGGTCACGTTCGTTCCCGTTATGGTTGTGATGCCTCCATCCTCGGGATAGGGGCCAGTCCAGTGATGCACCTCGTTCTCTGTCCACCCGGAAAAAACACCGCGTTGGGTGGCCACGGTGAACCCGTCACCTTCACGGGTGACGATGGCGTCCCAATGGTAGGTGCTGAAGGATTCCCCACAGTTCCTTTCATCGGCAATCTCTTCCACCCGCCACGCCCCGACAATGTCCGTCAGGTCCTCGGCAAGGCCCACACTGCCCCACCCGGCCAAAACAATGATCAACACCCACCCCGCAAGCAACCTGCTGATTCCTCGTCCCATTGTTTTCTCCATCAGAGTTGTTCAGAGTATTCTGTCATGTTGTGTTGACAACTTTACCGCTCTTGATGTATCACAAGGCATCCCATACGCAAAGGTATTGCCATGCTCAATAGAAAATCGCCCGTGCCCCTGTATCATCAACTCGCCGAGATCCTGCTCGCAGCCATCCGCACCTCCACCTATGCCGAAGGAGAGCGGATTCCCTCGGAGCACGCCTTGGCACAACAATACTCCATCGGCAGGCCAACCGTACGGCAAGCCATTGACAGCTTGGTGCGCAAAGGCGTGCTCATTCGCAAGCGCGGTTCCGGCACCTTTGTGGCCCACAAGCGGGAAAGCGTGGACCTGTTTTCCCTGGCCGGGACCATGGCCTCGTTCACCAAAACCGGACTCAGCCCCGAGGTGGAACTCCTGCAACGACCCTCACGCATTGTCCTGGACGGTGACGACGTCAATCCCTTCTCCCGCAGCGCGGCCCTTTTTCTGAGCCGTCTCAGCCGGGTCGACGCCACGCCGGTCCTGGTCGAGGACATTTACATGGACCCTGCCGTGTTCGCGGCCATCGAGACCATGG
>QZKZ01000199.1 GCA_004796465.1 Desulfovibrio sp. | reverse complement strand
AGTATGGAGGGTGTTGACGTTTCTGTACCCATCAACGCCCGCTTGCGGGCAATCCAAAAAGGGTGGGCGGGTGGGGCTCCACTATGGAGCCGGGCCTTGGCCCGGCATCCCTGTATCCCCTGCGAGCCTTGACATGAGGAGAGAATATGAGAGGACTAAGCTCCATGAACCGCTACGTTTCTTTGCTCCTCTTGTCTCTGCTCTGCCTATTACCGCTTGCATCCTGCTCGGAACAGGACCAAAGCCTGCACCAGGGCTGGGTCGAAGGCGACTACGTCTACATTGCCGCGCCCCTGGCCGGACGCCTCCAAGAACTGGCCGTGGACAAGGGCCAAACTATCGAGGAAAATGTCCTGCTCTTCCAGTTGGAGCGTTCACGGGAGCAGGCCGCTGTGAACGAGGCAGAGCAGCGCTTGGCCCAGGCCCGCGCCCGCCTCGACGACCTGGCCAAGGGTGGCCGCCCCTCGGAGCTGGCCGCCATCGAGGCCCGCTTGGAGCAGGCCCAAACCACTCGCGACCTGGCCCGCAACGAATACCTGCGCCGCGTGGACCTCTATGAAGAACAATCCATTTCCACCGAGGAACTGGACCGGGCCAGGGCTGAATACAACCGCGCCAACCAGCAGGTCGCGCAAATTCAGGCCGAACTGGACACCGCCGGACTGGGTGGCCGCGAGGACGCCGTGGCCGCTGCCCAAGCCGAAGTAGCCGCTATTGAAGCCCAGCTTGCCCAGGCCCAATGGAACTTTGACCAAAAAACCCAGAACGCCCCGGTCGCGGGCCTGGTGTTCGACACCTACTACGATCCCGGCGAGTGGGTGCCCGCAGGCACGCCCGTGCTCTCGATCCTGCCGCCGGACAACGTGTTCATCCGCTTTTTCGTGCCCCAGGAAATAGCCTCCACCCTGGCTCCGGGCCAGGCCTTATCCGTGCTTGTAGACGGACTGGGCACTGTGGAGGCCTCGGTGACCTGGATATCCAACCAGGTCGAGTACACCCCGCCCGTGATCTACTCCAGCCGCTCCCGGGCCAAGCTGGTGGTCATGGTCGAGGCCGAGCCCCACGAAGCCTGGCGCACGGCCCTGCACCCCGGCCAACCCGTGGACGTGCGCTTGCCATGAGCACTGCCGCTTCCGGCAACCAGACCGTGATCTCGGTCACGGGCCTGACCAAGAGCTTTGGCAAGAAGACCGTGGTCAAGGACCTCGACATCTCTGTCAATCGTGGTGAAATTTTCGGTTTTCTCGGCCCCAACGGCTCGGGCAAGACCACCTTCATCCGCATGCTCTGCGGCCTGCTCGCCCCGGACCGGGGCCTGGGCACCTGTTTGGGCTTTGACATCGTCAGGGACGCGGACAAGATCAAGGCCCGGGTCGGGTACATGGCCCAGCGCTTCAGTCTGTACACGGACCTCACCGTGCGCGAGAACCTGCGTTTCCTGGCCGGGATATACGGCATCCCCAAACCCGGGCGGAGTGTTGACCAGTGCATGGAAGAAAACGGCCTGACCCGCTTTTCCCGCCACCTGGCCGGGCAGCTCTCGGGCGGCTGGAAACAGCGCTTGGCCCTGGCCGCCTGTGTCCTGCCCAAGCCCCAATTGCTCCTTCTTGACGAGCCCACCGCCGGGGTGGACCCCAGCGCGCGCCGCGTGTTCTGGGACCGCATCCACGAATTGGCGGGCCAGGGCGTGACCGCGCTCATCTCCACCCACTATATGGACGAGGCCGAGCGCTGCACCCGCTTGGGCTACATTGCGTACGGCGACCTCCTGGCCCAGGGCGCGGTGGAAGACATCGTACGCGAACGGGGCCTGACCACCTGGCGCATCACCGGGCCTGACCTGCATGGGTTGGCCAGGGATCTGCGCGAATCGCCAGGCGTGGAGCAGGCCGCGGCATTCGGTAACGCCCTGCACGTGAGCGGCCGCGACCCGGCTCTGATCGAGCAGGCCTTGGCTCCGCACCAGTCAACGCATCAGATGGAACCCATCGACACCAGCCTGGAGGAAGTGTTCATCCACCTCATGCGCAACGTGAGGGCGGACTGATGGCCCTGTTTTCGCCCCGGCGTTTTTTCGCTGTCACGGCCAAGGAGTTCGTGCAGATGCGCCGCGACAAGCTGACCTTCGCCATGATGATCGGCATTCCCCTGATGCAGCTCATCCTGTTCGGCTTTGCCATCAACAACGACCCGCGCCATCTGCCCACTGTCATCGTGGCCGCGGACAACTCCCCCTTTACCCGCTCCATTGTCCAGGGCCTGACCGCGTCCACCTATTTCGACATCATTAGCGTGGAGGACTCCCGCGTGGCCGCCACCGAGGCCCTGCGCAAGGGGGATGCCCAGTTCAGCCTGACCTTTCCCCAGGGGTTTTCCCGCGACCTCATTCGCGGCGAGCGGCCCGTGATCCTGCTTGAGGCCGACGCCACAGACCCGGCAGCCACGGGAAATGCTTTAGCCGCCTTCACCACCATCCTGGACCGCGCCCTGGAGCGGGACCTGGAAGGCCCCCTGGCCCATTTGCGACGCTCGCCGCTTCCTGTTCAGCCCCGGCTGCACGCCCAGTACAACCCCGAGTCCATCTCCCAATACAACATCGTACCCGGCCTCATGGGCGTGATCCTGACCCTGACCCTGGTCATGATCACCTCCCTGGCCATGACCCGCGAGACCGAACGCGGCACCATGGAAAACCTGCTCACCACCCCGGCCCGGCCCCTGGAGGTCATGCTCGGCAAGATCGTGCCCTACATCCTGGTGGGCTACGTCCAAGTCTCCCTGATCCTGGTCGCGTCCCACTACCTCTTTGACGTGCCCTTTCACGGCCGCATCGAGCACATCTATTTCCTGGCCCTGATCTTTATCGCAGCCAACCTCATGGTCGGCCTGACCTTTTCCACCATGGCCAAGAACCAGCTCCAGGCCGTGCAGCTCTCGGTCTTTTTTTTCCTGCCCTCCATGCTGCTCTCGGGCTTCATGTTTCCCTTTCGCGGCATGCCGGAGTGGGCCCAGTACGTGGGCTCAATCCTGCCCCTGACCCATTTCCTGCGTTTGGTGCGCGGCATCCTGCTCAAGGGCAATGGTCT
>QZKZ01000086.1 GCA_004796465.1 Desulfovibrio sp. | reverse complement strand
GTATCCTGTTCCCACCACTCGCCCAGGTCCATGACCTTGTACAACCCTTCCTGCTCAAAGGTGAAGCGGCTTTCATGGATCAGGACTCCGGCTTCGGCCTCGCCCCATTTCACGCCGTCCACAATGTCATTGTACTCCATCTCCACCAAATCGCCCCGGTGCAGGCCGGTGAGCCCCAGGAGCAGGCTGGCCGTGGTTCGAATCCCGGGCACAGCCACGCTGACCACATCCAGGTCCTTGGGCTCGAGCCTTTCCCGCGAGACCACTACCGGTCCCACGCCCCGGCCCACAGCCCCGCCGCAGCGCAAGGCCACGTATTCCGTTGAAATGCGCGGCAACATGTTCACCGACACCTTGCAGATATCGGGTTGCCGCGCTTCCACAGCCCGGTTGAGCATGTCCACGTCAGCGAAAAAGAATCCGGCTTCCAAAGGGGCCACGGAAATCAAGTCCTGGACCCAGGCGCCAAAAATGAACGTATCGTTGGGGCACGGCGAAATACCGAAGTTAAGGGCTTTCATGGTCGGTTCCAGGGCTCGGGGTGATGATCAAAGTGCCTTGGCAGGGGATATGGCCTATCTCGAATCCATTGACAAGGGGCTTTGCTCATCTTACGGTGACCACCTGGTCATCGTCAACACCGTGTCCAGAAGCATCTGAAATATCAAGACTCCCATGAGCGCCAGCAAAACCTTTTTCCAGCTTGACCAGGCCAAGCAACAGGCTGTGGTGGACACCGCGCTTTCCGAGTTCAGCGAACACGGTTTCCACCAGGCCAGCACCAACCGCATGGCCCAGGTCCTGGGTATCGCCAAGGGTTCGTTTTTCAAATATTTCGGCAACAAGGAAGGTCTGTTCCGTTACGTGTTCGAACATTGCAAGGACTTGTTCAGCGCGCCCCTGCGCTCCATCCGCGCCCAAACCCAGGGCAAGGATTTTTTCACCCGCGTGGAGCAAAGCTTGTTGGCA
This sequence comes from Desulfovibrio sp., assembly GCA_004796465.1. Classification (GTDB taxonomy): domain Bacteria; phylum Desulfobacterota; class Desulfovibrionia; order Desulfovibrionales; family Desulfovibrionaceae; genus MADRE1. The sequence continues at coordinate 1,275 of QZKZ01000086.1, read as the reverse complement.
GGCCTGGCCTTTATCCAGCGCCACCCCAGGGTGTACCGGCTGTACATCAAGATGCTGCACCAGGAGCGCTTCCCTCTGCGCGAAACCCTGCTTGCCGAGGTCAGGGCCGCCTCCGCCAAGTACCTGCGTTCCCTGGTGCGCGAGGCCCAAGCCAACCAGGAGCTGCGGCCCGGCTTGGACCAGGACGCCGTGGTCTTTTTTCTGGACGCGGTCATGGACCGTTTTCTTCTGGCCCACACCCTGGCCTTTATGGACGCGGACCTCGGTCTGTTCCAGGCGGACCAGGAAACCACCCGCCACCATCTTGCCCAACTCATGGCCATTATTCGCCACGGCTTGGCAGATGATGGCGGTACCCCCTTTGAGGAGACCCCTCATGCTTGAGAGAGATTGGTACGCTTCCCTCGGCCTGGAGCAGGTCCTGGCCAAGGTGGAGGCGGGCGAACGCTTGTCCATTGAGGACGGGGAACAGCTTTTTGCCTGCCCGGACATCAGCGCTGTGGGGGCTTTGGCCCATTTCGACCGGGTTCGCCGCCACGGGACCTCGACCCACTACGTGATCAACCGGCATGTGAACTATACCAATGTCTGCGTGAACAACTGCTTGTTCTGCGCCTTTCGCCGCGAACGGGGCGAGACCGGTTCATTTGAATTGAGCCACGATACTGTTCTGGACAAGATCGCGGACTCGCGCGGAGCTTGCGAAGTCCACATTGTGGGCGGTTGCCATCCCGATCTGCGCTTGTCCTTTTTTACCGGCCTCATTGAACGGATCAAAGCCGAACACCCCGCCATTACGGTCAAGGCCTTTACCGCCGTGGAGATCGCCCACTTTGCCGAGCTGGAGTCCCTGACCACGCTGGAAGTCCTGGCCATTCTCCAGCAGGCCGGGCTGGACATGCTGCCCGGCGGGGGCGCGGAAATCTTCGCCCCGGAAATCAGGCAAAAGATCTGCCCGCGCAAGACCGACGGGGAGAACTGGCTGCGCATCGCAGGCGAGGCCCACGGCCTGGGCATCCCCTCCAACGCCACCATGCTCTTCGGCCATCTCGAATCCATTGCCGACCGTCTCGACCATCTTGACCAACTCCGCCGCCAGCAAGACAGCAGCGGTGGATTCGTGTGCTTCATTCCCTTGCCCTTTCTTACCGAGGCCTCGCTCCTGGAATTGCCCGAAGAGCGCAAGGGCCCGCACACCGGCCTGGATGAACTGCGCACCATTGCCGTGAGCCGCCTCATGCTGGACAACATACAACACATCAAGGCCTACTGGGT
>QZKZ01000380.1 GCA_004796465.1 Desulfovibrio sp. | reverse complement strand
GTTGAAGACAACCGCATCAGCCAGATTTTTCTCTCGGACCTGCTGAGCGGAGCCGGACACAAGGTGCAAAGCGCGGCCAACGGGCAAGAGGCCCTGGATCACTTGCGCGGCGAGGAATTCGACGTGGTGCTCATGGACATCCAGATGCCGGTCATGGACGGGGTTGAGGCCACCAAACGGATCCGGGCCGGCGAGGTGGGCGAGGCCGCGTCAAAGACGCCCATTGTGGCGCTCACAGCCTATGCCATGGCCGAGGACAAGGAACGGATAATTGCCGCGGGCATGGACGGCTATGTGACCAAACCCGTGGACAAGGGACAGTTGTTCGAGGCCATTATCCGGGCTGTGCATCACAAAGATTCTCAGTAATAACGAAGCGATACAAGGTGCAGGCTCAGGCCCATGGCGAGGTCAGCAGCTCGTCAATGGCGCTCACTGCCTGCTGGAAACGCTCTTCCCAATCCCCCCCAATGAACACGTAGGGACGGTTGTCTTGTTCCAGAAGCGTCAGCAGTTTCTGGAGAAAAACCTCGCGTTGGTGGGGCAGGTAGCGTTGGGGATCGTCAATATAGGGACAATCCGGCCGCGCCACCAAATAGAGATGGTAGTGGCGGCTGCGGGCCTGCTCCTGGATCCATTGGGGGCAGTCCCCGAACAGCACGTTGCTCCACAGGGTGGTGGTCAGCATGTCTGTGTCGCAGATGAGCACCCGGTTGGCCTGGCGGGCCATGGCCTCTTCCGAGGCGGCCTGGCCCCGGGCGATGAGCGGAATGTCCTCGGGATCACACTGGTTGTTTTTGAGCTCCAGCAGGGGCCGGGCGTACTCCGTGACGTGCACCGTGCCGTAGTGCTCGGCCAAGCGCTGGGCCAGGGTGGACTTGCCAGTGGATTCCGGCCCCACGATGCAGACCCTGCGGGCAAAATGAGGCCGCACGCAGCCCGGCAAATAGTCGAAATACCGGTTGGGCGCGTTTCTGATCTTGGTGGCGGAAATGGGCACCAGTTCGCGCACCAAGTCCACGGGCACGAAACGGGCGTCAAACAGGGACGCCACCTTGGGGCCGTAGTCTTCCGAGGCGAATACCAGTTCAGGTCCGTCAGGCATGGCCGCCAGGATGTTGCCTCGCCAGATGTCCCAGAAGTCGGGATGCTCGGAAGGATCCTGGGGGGGGTGGCCAGGCACCGTGGCCACGGTCACGTCGGGAAACAGCTCCTTGAGCCACTTGACCCGCATTTCCTCGGCAATGGGCGGCTCGGGCGGCGAATCCATGAGCACGGTGATGTCCGTGGCATAGGAGCGGGCAAAGTCCACCAAGTGGCAGTGCCCGAGATGGGGGGGCATGAACTTGCCCAGGATCAGGCCGCTTGCTTTTTGAGGAATGTGGTTCGCCATGCCATATATCCCATGGATGCGAGGATCAGGAACAGGCCGTACAAGACAGCCGTGGGGTACAATCCCTTGACAGTATATATGCCCACGCAGAGCACGTCCACGCTGATCCAGACCAGCCAGGACTCCAACACCTTGCGGGCCATGAGCCATTGGGCGATGAGGGACAAGACAGTGGTGGCCGCGTCCCAAAAGGGCAGGGCCGCGTCGGTGTGCATGCGCATGAGTCCGCCCAGAACCGCCGTGCCCAAGGCGGCCAGTCCGGCCCAAAAAGCGATCTCGCGTGGGGACAAGGTGCGGATGAGAAGCCTGGTGCGGCCCTCGCCGCCCCACATCCAGGCGTAAAAGCCGTAGAACTGCAAGAATACATAGACGACGTGCAGCCCCATGTCCGAATACAGTTTGGCTTGCCAAAAGACCCAGACGTACAGGCTGACCTGGACCAAGCCTGCTCCCCAGCACCAGATGTTTTCCTTGAGGGTCAGCCAGACGCAGACCGCGCCGAATAGGGCCGCGACAATTTCCACAACAAAGTTGACCAGGGAAGCGTCCATGGCCCAGTCTATGCCCTATGCGCGGCGTGGTGGCAAGGGGGGCGGGAGCAAAGCGAAAGCGAGGTTTTTCCAATAGAAAAGGGCCGCCGAATGGCGGCCCAGTGATGAAAGAGGTTGCTGCTCCAAGGAGCTGGGGTGTTGGAAGCCTGGCCAGGTTATCCTGGCGAGTCCCTTGTTGGTGACGCAGGGACCGGGCGGCTTCCGGAGGTTACGCCGGGCGACTCCGCTCGCCGTTATGGGAATTACGGTTCACTTGTCGCGGTACCCTCCTTTTATCTGTTTGAAAGAACAGAGCCTAAGCCTACGCAGGCAATTCTTATATATGTCCGAGACGGCTTTGGGTCAAGATGCAATGGCCCAAGAAGTTTGGGGGGTTGCAGTTGAGCGGCCCGCACTGGCCTGATAGCGGGGGCAAACGCGGCAAAGAAATGATGATGAAGATCATAGTCAACATTTAAAGGGATTAGGGCCGCAATATTGAGTGGGCCAGAACAAGGCGTGGCAACAATCAGGAGGAAGAGGGAGGCGAAGCGCCAAGGGCAGCGGCCAGGGCCGGGTTGCCAGGTTCGGGCGCAAGCTCGCTGATAAAAGGCAGGACCTTGCCCGATTGGGAGTCCGCGCCCAGGTTTGGATCAATATATATGTCCATGGCCAGGTCACCGAACAGAGTGCGCAACGAGCGCTCCACGGCCCTGCTGTCCAAGGGCGCGCCGGGTATGGGCCGCAGCCTGGCGAGAATCGAGCTGTCCGCCTGTTGTCTGACTTGGTGCTGCAAAATGGGATGGTGGCGCAATACGCGGCTTACATCCACGGAGTTCACCGGGCCGCCATCGTGGCCGCGAAAGAGCAAGGGCCGCCTCCCCTCTAAGCCGAGCAACCGGGGCAGGGAATCGCCGCAGGAGCAGGGCGTACGGTCGATACTTGCCGTGTCGCCGGTACGGTAGCGCAGCAGGAAAATGTAGGGGTTGCGGCCGCCCGTGACCGCGATTTCGCCGCGTTGGCCCTCGGGGAGCGCCTTTCCGTCAGCATCCAGCACCTCAATGAACAGGTCCGGGGAGATGAGATGCAGGCCGTGGCCATGGGGGCAGGAGTAAGCCAGGGGGCCGGTTTCTGCGGTTGAGTACCAGTCGATCACAGGACATCCGTAGGCTTCTTCAAGCAACTCGGCTAATTCGGGATTGAGAGCCAGGGCCGTGGAGACCAAGGCCCGGGGCCTGACCGGCAATTCCCAGGCAATCATCTCGGCAAAGGCCACGGGGTCGCCGGTGAGGAACTGGGGCTGGAACTCGGTGAACCAGTTCCGGGCAGCGTCCCTGTCCCGCCAAAATTTGGGATGCAGGTTGACCTTGGCGAATCCTGCTTGGTTCCAAACGCCAAAGAGCGTGGCAAACACCACGGTTTCGGCCTGGGCATTGATGTTCACGCAGATGGCCTTGCCCGGTCCGGTATCCAGCTCTACTCCATGCCTTTTGAGCACGAATTCCATGAGCGCGTTGACCTTGGCTTGGGTCAGGGGATGGGAAGGCGCGACCAGGGCGTGGCCGGTCATGCCTGAAGTGTCGTAGACAATGAGCCGGTCCAGCTTCGTATCCATGTCCGCGAAATATTGCGGGCTGCGGGCCAAGTCCTCACGATCCGAGGCTGGGACGGCGGGCCAGTCCCGCTCCAGGTCGAAACCTTGGGGAATGCGGCGGCCCAGCAGAGGCACCCTGTTGCGAAGCGCGTCAATGCGTTTGAGCAGCAGGGGCGGCGGCACAGAGCCATGGGCCTCCCTGAGTTGCTCCAGCTCCACGCGAAAGCTCTCGTATTCGACCAGGTCGTGGGCCTCGATGCGGTCGCCCACTTCATAGT
>QZKZ01000331.1 GCA_004796465.1 Desulfovibrio sp. | reverse complement strand
TCTTTGTGCAGCCCTTTATCCGCCTGCTCCTGGGCGATGCCAAAGCTTTTGACAGGAAGCGGCGGGTCACCATTCGAGCTGTCCTGAGCCGCAATCTCCCGTCCAAGCAGGGCCGCGAGGATTACGTGCGGGCCCGTCTCGAACACGGCGAGCAGGGCGGCCTGCCCCGGGCCGTGCCCGTGCTGGGCCGCTCGGGGTTGCTGCGCACCATGCTCCAGGCCGAGGGATTGATCCGCATTCCCGAGGAGTCCGAAGGGCTCTATCAAGATACAGAGTTGGATTTCTGGCTCATGGGCCATTAAACCCCGCCTTTGCAATCCGCGCGGATCAAGAGTATTGAGGTCCGGCAGTGCGCGCCGCCGGGGTTGGGTTGCGCGCCAAATCCAGCAATATCACAGCACCAAGGGTACAAGCTAATGACACATATACTCGATGAATTGCAGTGGCGGGGCCTGGTCAACGACGTGTCCGACGAGGCGGGGTTGCGCGACTATCTGGCTGCGCCGGGCCGCAAGATGTACTGCGGCTTCGATCCCACCGCCGAGAGCCTGCATATCGGCAACCTGGTGCCGCTTCTGGCCTTGGCGCGTTTCAAGCGGGCCGGGCACGAGCCCATCGCGCTCATGGGCGGGGCCACCGGGCTCATCGGCGACCCCAGCGGCAAGGACAAGGAGCGCGAGCTCATGTCCAAGGACAAGCTGGAGCGCCAGGTGGCCATGATCGCGGACCAGGTCAACGGCTTTTTCGAACGCGCCGCTGGTGGCCCCGTGCAGATCGTGAACAACTACGACTGGATATCGGAGATGTCCGCCATTGAGCTGCTGCGGGACGTGGGCAAGCACTACACGGTCAACTGGATGCTGGGCAAGGATTCGGTCAAGGGCCGCATTGACCGCGAGGAAAGCGGCATCTCATTCACCGAGTTCAGCTACATGATCATCCAGGGCTATGACTTTTACCACCTGTTCGAGGCCGAGGGCTGCCAGCTCCAGATCGGCGGCAGCGACCAGTGGGGCAACATCACCTCGGGCTGCGAGCTGATCCGGCGCAAGGCGGGCGGCTCGGGTTTCGCCCTGACCTTCCCCCTGATCACCACGGCCTCGGGCAAGAAATTCGGCAAGAGCGAGGGCGGCGCCGTGTTCCTCAACCCCGAGTTGACCTCGCCCTATGCCTTTTACCAGTTCTGGATCAACACCGAGGACCAGGACGTGGCCAAGTTCCTGGGCTATTTCACCTACCTCGGCCAAGACGAAATCGCGGAACTCAAGCAATCCGTGGAAGATGAGCCGCACCTGCGCAAGGCGCACAAGCGCTTGGCCGCCGAGGTCACCGCGCTCATCCATGGCCAGGACGAACTGGCCAAGGTGGAGGCCGCCACCGCCGCCCTGTTCGGCAAGGGCGATCTGCGCGCCGCCGACCCAACGACTCTCAAGTCGGCTTTGGGCTCTGCCCCATCGATGGCGTACGCTGCGGGCGACGTTCCCCAACTGCCGCAACTCCTGGTGGACCTGGGCCTGAGCAAATCCAAGGGCCAGGCGCGCAAGGACATCGAGGGCAACGGGATTTCCCTGAACGGCGACAAGGTGGCCGACCCCATGTACGCGCCGTCAACTGATGACTTTTTGGGCGGCTCCATCCTGATCGTGCGCAAGGGCAAGAAGAACTATGGGCTGGTGACCCTGGGCTGACGCTGATCGGATCACAGACATGGGAGCCCTGGCCGAGGAGGGGGGCTCCCTGCAAGGGACGGCCTGCTTCGCGCCGAGGGGGGCATGCGACACATGAATTGGCGTTCCCTGTTCATTCCCAAGCTGCATCCCGTCTATGACCGCTACCGCATTGTCCTGCTGCGGGTCTTGCTGGTGGTGGTCCTGCCTTTGCTTGCCACCGAGATCGTAGCGGCCTTTTACCTGGGCGAGATGCTCATCGGGTATGTTGAGCTGGCCACCTTGGCCCTGGTGGCCGTGTTCTTCAAGACGCTGTGGAAACAAACCCACCTGGCGGGCAACGTCTTTATTGTTTTTTCCACCCTGATCAGCGTGACCGCCGTGGTGGTGGCCCTTGAGAGCCCGGCCATCCTACTGTTTTTCCTGGCGCTGCCCACGTTTTACATCTACTTCCTGGGCCTGCGTAAGGGCTTGGCCGTGATTTTCATCCTGGTCGTTGTCCTCTGCGTGTCCACGGTTTCATTTTACCTGGGCAACGGCCATCTGCCCTGGCCCCAGGAAAACCTCATCTTCGCGGTCCTGGTCTTCATCTACATCACCGTGTTCACGGCCGCGTTCGAGCGCACCAACAAACACCTGCTCGCGGGCGTGCGCGAAAAAGCGGAAAAGGACGAGCTGACCAAAGTCTCTACCCGCCGGACCTTCATGGAACTCCTTGAATACGAGCTGAAGCGGGTCAGGCGAACCCAAGGCACGTTTTCCCTGGTCTTGTGGGACGTGGACCACTTCAAGCGCATCAACGACACGCACGGCCATCTGGTGGGCGACGAGGTGCTGCGCGCCATCACCGAGACCTGCGTAGCGTCCTTGCGCGGCAGCGATATAGTGGGCCGGGTGGGCGGCGAGGAATTCGCCTGTTTGCTGCCGGACACGGGCAAGGAAGCTGCCGTCCATGTGGCGGAAAAGATCCGCCAGGCCATTGCCCGTCCCCGTCCCGACACCCCCTGCTGCAGCATCAGCCTGGGCGTTGCCGAGTACAGCCCGGGCGACACCCCGGAGACCCTGTTCCAGCGCGCGGACCAGGCTTTGTACGCGGCCAAGGCCGCTGGCCGGGATTGCGTCATGTCCGGTTGATGGGGGGAGAGGCTAGGGGCGCGCAACAGTGCGTTGGTTCGCGGAAACAGGGAGTCCATCCTTGACCAGCGGCAAGGGGCCGAGGGCGCGTGCTGGTGCGCAAGCTCCTTGGCGCAGGGCCGCCACCAGATCGGCAAGGCAGGACACGGGCTGGAAAAAACGCGTGGGCGAACGGCCCAATTCAGCAAGGGTGTGGGCGTCGCTGCCGCCCACCGAGGGCAAGTGCGCGCGCTTGGCCCAGTCCTGGGCCTGGCGGTTCTCCTCCACGGTGTTGCGGCCATTCAATGTTTCCACCGCGTGCACCAGGCCCTGGGCCACAAGGTCAATGTGCACGGGGCGGCGCAAACGGCAGGGATGCGCGGCCACGGCGACCCCCCCGGCCCGTTCCACCCGGGCCAGCATGCTTGGGGCGTCCAAGCCCGGTTCCAAGTCTTCGAAGGGGCCGAAGAGCAGGAAGTCCCCCTGGCTCGTGGCGTACTCCAAGCCCACGATAACCAGCAGGCCGTTGTCTTGGACAGATCGGCGCAGCAAGTGGCGGGCATCCATGCTGTCGTGGTCCGTGATGCACACGCCGTCCAGGCCCCGGCTCCGGGCATGGGCCAGGATGTCGTCCAGGGCCAGGTCGCTGCATGGCGAAATAGCGGTGTGCACGTGAAGGTCCAAGAGCATGTCCATAATGATATGTATAACTAAGCGAAATGACAAATAGATGGCGCCGATGTCTCAATCCCGTTTGTATAGAAAAAGCCCTTTGCCTAGGGCCCTTGCCTTGGGCTAGAAAAGGGTAAGCGAGGATTGCCATGCCGCAACGTTGTCTGCTCCTGCTTCTGGATGGCCTGGGCGACCGGGGCCATGCCGAACTGGATGGCCGCTCGCCTTTGCAGGCCGCGTACACGCCCGTGCTGGACGGGATGGCCGCGTCCGGGAGCAACGGGCTTTTTCACGCTCTGGGACCGGGCCGGGCCCTGCCCAGCGAGTTGGCCCACTGGCTCATGTGGGGCTATTCCCAGGCCGCGTTTCCAGGCCGGGGCGCGATCGAGGCCCTGGGCCACGGCCTTGACATGGGACCCGAAGACGTAGCGATCATGGCCAGGCTCGTGCATGTGGAACAAGAGCAGGGCTGCTTGCGCCTGGTCAAGGACACGCCACGGCAAACAGGCCCCGGCGATTTGCAGGAACTGGCCGCTGCCCTGCCCGATTTGGAGCTTGAAGGCATGCGGTTGCGCTTCGAGCACATCAAGGGCTTGCACGGCCTGCTGCTTCTGCGGTCGGCAGGCGGTGTACCCAGTCCACTGATCACCGACACCAATCCCATCCGCGACGGGGCTTGGCTCATCGAGCCCAAACCCCTGGCCGAGGCGGGCAATGACCGGGCTGCAACACTCACGGCCCGGGCCCTCAAACACTATTTGCTGGAAGCGCACAAGGTCCTGCGCGGCCACGGCGTGAACCGCAAGCGCGAAGCAGCCGGACTCGCGCCCCTCAATGCCCTGGCCACCCAGCGCGCTGGCCGGTTGGCCATGCCCAGGCCCTTTGCAGCGCGCACGGGCCTCAAGGGCGCGGTCATCGGGTCGGGCGGATTGTTCCGGGGCTTGGCGCGGCTCACGGGCATGACGTTTATCGAGGCCCGGGATTCCGATGATCCGGGCCGCGATATGGCAAAGCGGCTGGAACTGGCGCGGGCCGCGCTCAAGGAACACGCATTCGTGCATGTGCACACCAAGGCACCGGACGTGGCCGCGCACACCAAAGTTTGCCGCCACAAGCAGCGCGTCATCGAAGCTTTGGACCAGGGGCTGGAGGCCTTGCCTGCCATGGCCGGGGACCCGGGCCTGCTCGTGGCCGTGACTGCAGACCACTCCACGCCCAGCTCGGGCGCCCTCATCCATTCGGGCGAGCCCGTGCCTCTGCTTGTGCACGGCCAGGGCGTGCGCCGTGATGAAGTGCAGCGTTTTGACGAGGTCGCGGCAGCCTCAGGCGCGCTGGGGTTTCTGCGCGGCTCGGATCTCCTGCACACGCTGCTCGACTTCCTGGACCGTTCGCGGCTCGTGGGGCTGCGCGATACTCCCAGGACATTCGACGATGCTCCGGCTTGGCCCGGCGAATACGAACCCTTTTCCTTGGAGTGAAGCTGACGCAATGGAACGCAAGTATCCCATGGGTGTCATTCACGGCCGCTTCCAGGTGCCGCACCTCGACCACATGCGTTACTTGCTCGCGGGCAAGGCGCGTTGCGAACACTTGGTGGTGGGCGTGACCAATCCTGATCCGTTACTGACCCATGCCGAGGCCACGGACCCCGAGCGCGGCAAACCCGCGTCCAACCCCCTCACGTTCTTTGAGCGCCAGGCCTTGCTGCGCGCCGCCCTGCGCGAGGCAGACGTGCCTTGGCAGGAGTTTTCCATCGTGCCCCTGCCCATTGGCAGGCCCGAGCTGTATGGCCATTACGTGCCTCTGGACGCGGTGTTCTTCTTGACCATTTACGACGCTTGGGGCCGGGCGAAAAAGGAACGCTTTGAGGCTCAGGGGCTGAGCGTGGAGGTCCTGTGGGAGCGCCCGCCCGAGGCCAAGGGCATCAGCGGCTGCCAGTTGCGCGAGGCCATGGCTCGGGGCGGTGACTGGCACTCCCTGACCACTCCTGCTGTGGCGGATATGCTGGAGGAGTGGGGTATTCCGGAGCGGGTCAGGAATATGGGGGACGAAGATGGGCAGGGGGGCTGGGTTTCGTCGGGATAAGGGCAAAGCGCCCATATTGTAACTGTAAGTGGGAGTTATTCATCCGGAGCGTCGCACTCTATCTCCTCCACGACTATTGTTGCCGCAAACAAACCCATATGCCCCTTATTTTCCGCATCGAGTATGCCGGTGACAGTACAGTAGTTGCCGTGCGCCTCATATTTTTCTTTTATTGAGGGAAGCAGTGTGAATACGTCTAGCCATATCGCCTCTGTGTAGGAGAAGCAGTGTTCACTGTTACTGCAGGAGGCGATGTATATAGCCTCAAAATCTATAGAGACATGCCCAGAAGTTGATACTCTGTGAAGGTGATACTGAGATATGCCTTCAGGGAGCAGGGAGGTGTTAATTATATGTGCTTGCTGACCATCTTGTCTTTCATGGAGTCTGTTCCCCGCAGTCCATAAGTGTAAGAATATGCTTGGCAGTCTCATTGTCTGGATACTTCGAATACACCTCCACGAGAACGGCGCGTTCTTCTGGAAGAATACCCCAACAAAAACTGTTTTCAAAATATCCTTCAAGAGTCTCGAGTTGATCGAACATTTGAAGTACCTGTTCAGATCTGTTCCTGAAAAGAAGAAGTATCCAATCTGAGGAGAACATTGTTGCATTGTCGCCCTCCGAGTCTACAAGCATATCCGACCAGAGTTGAAACGTGTGCTGGTT
>QZKZ01000126.1 GCA_004796465.1 Desulfovibrio sp. | reverse complement strand
CTATTATACGGAGACCGTGTTTCCGGCCCTGGGGCTCAAGTCTTCGGCCTCGGCGCGCAAATGGGTGGAAAGCGTGCGCCATACCAATGCCGGGGCCATGGCCGACGGACTCAAGGCCGAGGGCTATCAAATCCTGGCCACGGGCTTTTCCGAGCGGGCCAAGCCCGTGACCCACTACGACTTGACTGGGCCCACGGCGGTGGTCCTGGGCAACGAACACCGGGGTGTGGACCAGGAGCTGTTGGATGTGGCCACGGACGAGGTGTTCATCCCCATGCAGGGCATGGTCCAGTCCCTGAACGTATCCGTGGCCGCGGCCGTGACCCTGTTCGAGGCCTGGCGGCAGCGCGAGGCCAAGGGAATGTTCGATCAGCCGTCCTATGATCCCGAGGAATTGGCCGCGCTCATCGCGGCCTGGGAAGAGAAGTAAGTCTGCCCCTCCACCGTCTCGAGTCACCCACCCCAGACCTGCTCCTACTCCGAGGCTGCCTCGCCGCTGTCGTGGCCAGGGGGTTCGCTGACTGTTGGGGGGCGCTGCCCGAATTTTGTATTGCCAATGATCCAGTAGCCAACGGAAAGAGCCAGGATTATTCCAGAAAGGGCGATCACGTGCCGGAAGTCGTGGACCGAGAAGTCGAGCACAATGACTTTTCGCGCAGCGGCCATGAGCGCCGTGGACATGACCAGCCTGAGATGGATGATCTCCGCTTCAAGGTACACGGCGATGTTGGCGAATATCTCTATGGCGATGAGCACGGCCATGAAGGCCCCGAAAGTCGCCAGAATGTCGCTGATGTTCAGGAGAAAATACGGGGGCGTGGACAGGCGTTGGTACAGCATCCAGATGACGTCAAAAGTTCCCCAAATAATCACCAGGGTCATGAGCACGGCCAGAGCCTTCACCGCAATGCGAATAACTTGCCACATACGGCGGATCAAAGGGTCGGGATGGTCATGCTTCAGGGAGGTTTGCTGGGATTTGGCAGTATCCTGATTCATTGCTTTCCCCATGTCGGGCATGTGGTCCAAGGTCTTGTGAGAGGTGCCTATTAGAAGTATATTGTTGAGAGTATTCATTTCAGGCCATCCTGTCCAGAAATCCGGGTTTGGCGCCCGCTCAAGGGGCAGGAGAGACAAGCAATCGTATCCAATGGAGCCCACACGCCATGGAGCAGCTTCTCAAGAAACATTGGCACCATCTGAGCACGGAACAGGTAACTGAGATACTTGGCGTTGATCCGGAATTCGGCCTGGACAGGTTCGAAAGGGAACAACGCAAAGAGCGTATAGGTCCCAACAGCATCACCACCAAACCCGAGCAGACCTCACTGAAGCGCTTCTTTCTCCAATTCCACCAGCCCTTGGTCTATATCCTGCTCATGGCGGCCTTGGTCACCGGCCTATTGCAGGAGTGGGTTGATTCAGGTGTGATCCTGGGCGTGGTCGTGGTCAACGCTCTTGTGGGGTTTTTGCAGGAATCCAAGGCGGCCAGAGCCCTGAGTTCGTTGGCCACCTCCCTGAGCAGGGAGGCTGAATTGCTGTTTGCCGGCGCGACAGTGCGAGTCGACGCCTCGGACCTTGTGCCGGGAGACATTGTGTTGCTGCGCGCGGGCGACAAACTGCCAGCTGATGTGCGCCTGGTGTCCACCAAGGAGATGAGGGTGGACGAGTCCACCCTTACCGGCGAGTCCCTGCCCGTGGACAAGTCGCCGCAGGAGACTGACCAAGACGCGGTGCTCGCGGATAGGACATGTATGGCCTATGCCGGAACCCTGGTTATTAATGGTCAGGGAAAAGGCGTGGTGGTCGCCACGGCCAACGATACCGAGATCGGTAAGATTTCCGGCATGGTGGACGCCGCACAAGAACTGCAAACGCCTTTAACCCGCAAGATCGCCTCGTTCAGCCATATCTTGCTGGTGTCCATCATCTGTCTTGCGGTCGCCTCCTTTGTGGTGGGGATTCTTCGCAGCGAACCCGCCACCGAGATGTTCATGGCCGCCGTGGCTCTGGCCGTGGGCGCGATCCCCGAGGGGCTGCCTGCGGCAGTGACCATCATCCTGGCCCTGGGAGTTTCGCGCATGGCCGGGCGCAAGACCATCATCCGTAGGCTTCCTGCTGTGGAAACCCTTGGCGGCACCACGGTGATCTGCACGGACAAGACCGGCACCCTGACCGAAAACAAGATGACTGTGCAACAGGTCTTCAGCGGAGGACTTTACTTTGACGTCAGCGGCTCGGGATATTCTCCCGAAGGCGAAGTCACCCCATCACAGCAGAGGGAGAACAGCAAGGCCCTTGCGGAATGCTTCCGGGCCGGGCTGCTGTGCAACGATTCACGAGTCTACCTGGACCAAGACCAATGGCTAGCGCAGGGAGACCCTACCGAGGCGGCCCTGCTGGTTTCCGCAGGCAAGTACGGCCTGGACGCCGGGGTCGAGCAATCTTCCGCTCCCAGGGTGGACGAACTGCCCTTTTCCTCGGAGCGGCAATTCATGGCCACACTGCACCGGATGGACACGGGAGCCGTACTGTACGTCAAGGGCGGTGTTGAGCGGGTGCTCGAGCGATGTGAATCCATGCTTGACCAGAACGCCGACAAGGTCGAACTGGATGCGGAGGGAGTGCTTGAGGCGATGAACGGTATGGCCGCCCAGGGGCTTCGTGTGCTGGCGCTTGCGCGCAAGGAATGGCCCGGGGAAGGGGGCTTGGACCGGGAAGACGCTGCTCAGGGGCTGGTTTTTCTCGGGCTGCAAGGCATGATAGATCCGCCGCGTCCTGACGCGCGGGAAGCCATCGCTGCCTGCCGCCGCGCCGGGGTTGCCGTGAAGATGATCACGGGCGACCACGCGGTGACCGCCCAGGCCATCGGCTCCATGCTCGGACTCTGTGACAATGTCGCTCCTGGAGCTCCGGAGCGATGTACAGCTATCACCGGCCGGGAAATTGGATCCATGAACGATATGGAACTGATGCAGCGGGCTGGAGAGGTGTCGGTTTTCGCGAGGGTCTCGCCTGAGCAGAAGCTTCGGCTGGTCATGGCTCTGCAGGCCAATGGAGAGGTGTGCGCCATGACCGGGGACGGGGTGAACGACGCCCCAGCCCTCAAACAGGCGAATATCGGCATCGCCATGGGTCGCAACGGCACCGAGGCTGCCAAGGAAGCCTCGGACATGGTGCTCACGGACGACAACTTTGCCACCATCAAGGACGCGGTGGAGGAGGGCCGTTGCGTTTTCGCCAACTTGGTGAAATTCATCGCCTGGACCTTGCCCACCAATGCTGGTGAAGGGCTCGTCATCCTTGCGGCGGTGCTTTTTGGAGCGACCTTGCCCATCCTGCCCGTGCAGATTCTTTGGATCAATATGACAACCGCCGGTTTTCTGGGACTGACCCTTGCTTTCGAGCCCAAGGAGCCGGGGATCATGGACCGGCCACCCAGGCGGCCGGACCGGCCCCTGTTGGACCGCATTGTGTTGCGGCGCGTGGGATTGGTGAGCTTCATGCTGCTCGTTGCCGCTTTCGGGCTCTTTGAGTGGGAGTTGACCGCTGGAGCAAGTGTGGAAACAGCGCGCACCGTGGCAGTGAATGTCTTTGTCGTTGTGGAGGCCTTTTATTTGTTTAATGCCCGGTCCTTTCATCGCTCCCCCATGTCCTTGGGGTTCATGAGCAATCCATGGGTCATGGGCGGCGTGGTGCTGATGGTTCTGCTGCAAGCGGCGTATACCTATGTTCCTTTCATGAATACCCTGTTTTCCAGCGCACCCCTAGGGATTCTGCATTGGGTGAAGATAGCGGCCACGGGCTGCGTGGTGTTCGCGCTCATTGAGCTGGACAAGCGATGGGCGAAAGGGAATGCCTAATTTGCCCTGCCGAGGGGCGCAGGGGCATAAGGAGGGTAAATGACGGCCTGGGAAGAGAAGTAGGCTGCTTTCCCCTAAAGCAGCGTGCGGCCTCAGAGTCCGAGATCACAGAGAGTACGCCTCCAAAGCCATTCCCAAGTAAACGTCTTTGGAAGGGGAGAGCGGAAACCTTTCTTCAGAAAGTAGCCTCTTCGTTTCGTGTTCTGCTTGTTTTCTCCATCATGGGGTGCTATTTGGTTCTCCAAATTGTACACGCCAACCAGGAGCAAAGCCCATGCATCGCCTATCCATTGTGGTCCTACTCTGTATGGTCGCGTCTACATTCCTTTTCGCCCCGGATATCGCGTTCAGCGAGAACTCCGAAACACCAAGAACCAGGGAATTATGGGCTCAGGCCGGTCCCACGAGTGGCGTAACCGGGGAAGACATTACCGGCGGCATCACGCAGCTGCCCCAGGATACAGTCACTCCAGGGGCTTCATATGTTCAGCTTCTTGAAATGGGGTACTCCCATTTCTATGTTGGCAACTATGAAGCAGCACTTGAGGCCTTCCAACTGGCGCTGGCGATGGCGAGTGATGACCCCAGCCCCAATCAAGAAAATACCAAAATAATGAAGGATTATATGGCCATATGCAAGATGGCTCTGGGCAGGCACTATGAGGTCTCCATGACTGCCTCGTATGTCAAGTTTAAGAAATTCTTTTTCGACAGACTCAAAGAGACCTATTCTGATATGGTTTTCCCCAAGCCCGGCGAAGCAGGCTATGAGGAGTTCCTCGCCAAGCTGCAAGAAGAGATTCGCACATACAATCGTTGGCTGACCCGCGGAGGGGCTTATCCTGACACCAGCTCTGATGGTGGCAGTGATGGTACTTCCAGACCAGAGGACCAAACAGGTGGAGATGATGACGATGGCGCCGAAGTAGGTGATTGACGCGCTTCACTTGTATGACTAAGCCGGGGAACTGCTGGCGTCCCGGCTTTGTTTCGTGACATCGCCGAACCACCCATAGTTACAAGAACAAGCCCCCGAGTCTCCTCAGGGGGCCTTCATAGTTATGCTGGAGTATCTCTTCAGAAAGGTTTCCCCTTTCCCTCCACGACGTTCACATCCGCCTCAAGCTTCTTCACCTTACCCAATAGATCCTCCCACACCACGCCGAGGTTCCACTCGTGGAGCTTGAGCAGGTCCTCGTGCGCGTACTTGGCTTCGAGCTTGGCCTTGTTGGCGAAGATGTGCGCGGTCTTGGCCGGGGAGTCCGCCTGCTTGAGGCTTGAGTGCTGCATATGCTTGACCTGGAGCGCGCCCGTGTACAGCGTGGGCATGGAGGCCAGGCACGAACGCATGTCCCGCTCAAGGTCGTCGAATTGGCTGGGCGTGAAGCGCACGTCAAAAGCTCCGGCTTGTTCAATGGCGCGCATGCTCACCAAATGGCAACAACCCGTGACCGAGAGGCAGGGCCGGGTGTAGGCGAACAGCGGATGGTCGCGGCTGCCCGTGGCGTTCTGCAGCACGTGCACGTGCTCGGCCGAGTCCGCGAACGAGGCTGCGGGCGTATCCGGGTGCAGGAGGTGGAAGTCAGCGGCTTGCAGGGAAAAGGGCGCGATGTGGTCCGTGACCATGCAGCCCACGGCTCCGGCCTGGGGGGAGGTCTCGGCGGCCGAGAGCAGCCGGACCAGCCAATCCTCGGGGAGAAGCAAATCGTCGTCCAGAAAGGCCGCGTAGCCGCACTCCTTGACCTTGTCCAGGGAAAGCAGCCAGTTGCGGGCGGCAGGTGCGCCCACGTTCACGGGCAGGGTCTCTATATATAATGATCCGGGCCTCAGGGATTCCCACTGCTCAAAAGTACGTTGGAGAAGGTCTGGAGTGGAATCCGTGCTGCCGTTGTCCAGAACAAAGACCCGTGCCGGGCCGATGTTGCTCGCGGCCAGGCTGTCAAGGGTCTGGGCCAGGACCTCGCCCTTGTTCCAGGAGTAGAGCAGCACCGCCACCTTGTGCCGCTCCAATGCGGCGGGATCAGGGGGGACGGGGTGCAGTAGGTCGTGCAGGGTCAGGCTCAGGTTCGTGTGCCAGGGCATGGCCCGCCAGAGTTGGATGAGCCGATCCTTGGCCTGTTTGTGCAGACCGGACGCCAGCTCCAGCCGAGCCAAGGCGTATTCCCGCCACCAGGGGAACAGGACGGGGTCCACGGCTTCGATGATGGGCCGGGCTTGGTCCGGTCTGTCGGGCAACAGGGCGGCCAGGGCCCATTCCGCTCGCAGGCGGGCGAGTATCTGGCTGGG
>QZKZ01000282.1 GCA_004796465.1 Desulfovibrio sp. | reverse complement strand
GGCGGATCTGTTCTTGCTGGTCCACGTCAACCCAGGCGTAATGGGGCAGGTAAAAGGCGCGGGTGAACGTTTCGATCCTGGCCCGGGCCCACATCAGGGCCACGGACTGGGTTTCCGAGCCGGTATCGCCCGGCGGGAAATACCCCAGCACCTTGACTACCGCTTGGTTTCCGCCCGCCATGCCCTTGATGATGATGGTCCCTTGCCCTGGTGTGCTGTAGCGGCCTTGGATGCGGATGGATTCTCCGGCGAACAGGTCGGGGATGGTGGGCGGGGAGATCTGGAAGGGTTCCAACGCGCCCCAGTCAATGGAAATGTCGGTCAGGACCGGGCCTTCCAAAGTGCGGGCAAAAGCCACGGCCGCATCATGGGCATTGTCGTCCAGGTCGATGTAGCGGGTCCGGCCACGGCCAATGGCGCTCATCTCTTCCAGCAGAAAACGGTTGACCGAGGTACCCACACCCAGGGAAAAGATGCGGGCCTGACCCAAATTCTCGTTGATCAGCCGCAGTACTTCGTATTCATTGCCGATGTATCCGTCCGTGAGAAAGACCACCAAACGCACGGTTCCCGGCGTGACCGGAGGCTCCAGGGCGCGGAGCACTCCGGCGCGCATTTCCGTGCCCCCGCCTGCTTGCAGGTTGTTTACGGCGCTGATCGCTTGATTGATGTTGCTCGTGGTGGCGTATTTTGGGTCAACCCAAATGTCCCGGGCCTGGTTGGCAAATCGTACGATGCGGAAAACGTCGTTGGGCCGCATGGTTTGCAAGCACTGGCGCATGAAGGCCTTGCAGGCATCCAGGGGCTGGCCGTCCATGGAACCCGAGGTGTCGATGACAAAGACCAGTTCCCTGGGCGTTGTTTGGTCCATTTCCACGCCCGAGGGCGGTTCAATGAGCAGGCTGAAAAAACCGCCCCTTTCGTCGTGGTGGGTGAGCAGACCCGCTTGGACCAGGGATGAGGCCAATTGGTAGCGCAACACAAAGTCCTTGTTATCGATGACCCGCCCTTGGGCCAGGGTGACGCGGCGCAGACCGTTCTCCAAAATGTCTTCTTGGATGGCGTGGCTCGGGCTTTCAATGAGCGCGATCTCCATGTCCGCTTCCAGGTCCACGGAAATGGCCACCCGCTCCTGGGTAAGTTCCTCGGACAGGGTCAAGCCCGTCACTCCTGGATAGTCGGGCAGATCCTCCAACTCCTGCAGTTGGGGATCCCTGTCTTGCGGCACGTAGCGCGGTCCCACCACCAGGGGCACGACCAGTTCATAGGCATTGTCACGGCGCGGCACGGACTGGACGTACTCCAGGGTCACGGTCACTTCATTGCCGGGCATGAGGTTGGCCAGGTCCTGGGTGAACATGTTGGGCCGCTGCTGCGTGAGCAGTGACGCGGCCCTGCCCTCTTCCTTGGCTTGCTCGAAAGTCTCTTGAGCTTGCCTGCTTTCCATAATCACGGCCTGGATGCGTTCGTTGCCCACGACCATGGTCATGGCGTGGACCGCTGCCCGTTCGTTCAGGGGAAACAAATAGCGCGCGTGCACTGGCTCCTGGGCCGGGTTGGCAAAGACCTGGGTCACTTTGACCGTGGCCGTGTCGCCTTGAATGGAGGCCTCTATGTCCGTATGCAGCACGGGAAAATCGATACGTTGGCCGCCAATGACCGCTTCCATGGATCCGCCGGGTTCCTGGAACTCGGCCCCGGTTTGGGCCAGGCCTTGGGTAGGAATGATGAATGCCAGCAGCAACAGGGCTGCCAGCGCCACAATAAAGAGAACATGCAGGACAAGGGATTTCATGGTCCACCTCATGGCAAAGCCACCATATATGGTGGCCTGATTTGGGAGGATTGGGTGAATGATTCGTGCGCCGGTGCGTGGACCGGCAGATCAAGGGCCGCTGCCAGGGCCATATCAAAGGCCTCGGCTTGGGCCGGGTCCATGGCCATGGGCCGCATGCGAACCAGGGAAGTCCAGTGGCCGCCCTGGCCCAGCCAGAGCCACACCGCTTCGGCAACGCTCGCCGTGGTCCGGCCCTGGTCGGAGATGAAGCTCGCAGCCACCAGCCAATGAGAGCCGTCCGGGGCAACTGCGGAATAGACCGCCGTGGGCAAGGGCTCCTGCTGCAAGTCAATGAGCCGCACCGTATAGCCCAGGCCGCGCAAACATTCGTCCGGCGCATGCAAGTGGCGCAGGGGCGAGGACGTGCGCACCAGGGTCACGGTGTACGGCCCGTATTGCTGCTTCATGGCTTGGCCGCCGAATTGGGAGAAATAGACGGTTTCTTGGCTGGACATTTCCAATGCTTGGCCGGGAATTCCGCTGATAAGGCTGGGCAACTGCAATGGGTCCCCTGGTTCGCTCACATCCATGGGCGTCCGGGGCAGAAAAAACGCGGCCAGGGCAAAGCAAGCCAAGGCCCCGGCGCCAAATAGTTTTCCGAGGCCGAATCTCGCTGTGGAGGTTGGCCCGGATGTTGAGGAAAGGGCGGCCGCTCCCCGGGCGTGCTGGGGAAGGAAGGGAGCGGCCGCATGTCTGGGTGTGCCGTTGCGTGGGAGAGAGACGCATTGCAGCACCAACCCGCACCCAATAGCGAGGCACATCAGGCCGAGCAGGGAGTGCCAGGGCTCGGCCAAAATATCGTGTATGCCCAGCATGCCGGGCCGGACCACCCAGGCGGAAAGAAGAGATACGCGCAAGATGTTCATGGCCAGGGCAGCGGCCATGGCCCATGTACAGATGATTCGTTTCCAGCCGGGCCGGGCCAAGGCCAAGAGAATGGCCGTAAACAGCATCAGAAGGGAGAGGGAACGCGCGCCCGCGCAGGGAAGGTCCACCAGGGCATTATGACCTTCGATGATCAGCCTCGCGCCCTGGCGTTTGATGTCCGCGAAAAACAGGGACAAAACCGACTCCGCGCCCCGGGCCGACAAAAGTTGCATCCCGTGCCCCACCACCCGCTGCAGCATGCGCTCCAAAGGCAGGGACAGCGCCGCCACAACAGCCAGCCAGCCCGGAGCCACTGCCCGAGTCCGCTGGTGAAGCCCTGCCATTCGGCCCAAGGCGTACATATCCAAGGGCAGGACTAATGCTCCCAGGGCATTGACCGCAAGAACCCTGCCTGCCACGCGCACGGCCGTGGCCACGCACAAAAGCAGCCAAGCCACGCGCTGGTTGCGAGCCTTTTCCAGGTCCGAGAGCCCTTGTTGCCGCTTACTGGAGACGCTCCAAACAAAAAGCAAAAAGGCGGCGGCCGCGGCCCACATGCCTTGGGTGGGATAGGCCGGATCGAACCAGGTTCTGACCAGCCATAAGACCGGATCTACTGCCAGGGCCACGGCCGCCGTACCGAGCAGAAGCCCGGCCGGGGAGGGCGCATATCCGCGCAATGTCGGGAAACGATGTGCGTTGCCGTCCATGGAAAGCAGTTGTACTGCCCATCTGTGCAGTCCGTATTCATGTGCCGTGGAATGTCGGCGCAGCTTTGGTGCAGATTTCGTGCAGACCCGCGCCTTGGCCGTGGGCACCTTGAATCACTCTCGGTTTTCGACTAAAGAAGGTGGCACCCCTAGTGGGCAAGGGGAACTCGTTATATCCGCTGTTGCCCCTTTTTGCTGATGTATCCCGACCAACCAACCCTGCTCTCCAACACCCATACAGGACCGCCCGGCCATGAGCTTGAGACCATCACGATCCTGCCTTGCCCTGAGCCTTGTTGTGGTGCTGGCCCTTGGCGCCACGGCTTGCAGTTTCGCCGTGAAAAGCGCGACCCAGCCCTTGATGCGCAACCTGGCCGCCTCGGTCATGAAACAGCGGGACCTGGAATTGGTCCGCTTGGGCGCGCCCGCCTACCTCATGTTCATGGACGGGCTTATCGAGGGCCGGCCCGATGACCCCGACACCTTGCTCATGGCGGCCAAACTGTATTCCGCCTATGCCGGAGCCTTTGCCGAGGCCGATTCCGAGCAGGCCCTGCTGCTCACGGACCGGGCCAGGGACTATGCCTTCCGCGCCCTGTCCCTGAGAAACGAAACCTTCTCTGAACTTCACAGAGAACCCGCAGCCCAGTTCGGTCCAGTGCCCGAGACAATGGAACCGGGCGACGAGGAATACCTGCTCACGGTGATCAACGCCTGGGCCGCGTACATCATGGCCCGCCCCGGCAGTTGGGACGACATTGCCGACTTGCCCAAGATCCAGGCCCTGGCCGAACGCCTCCTGGAACTGGACGAAACCTATTATTACGGCTCTCCGCACATGATCATGGGCGTGATCAAGACCCTGCTGCCCGAAGCTGCTGGAGGCAAGCCCGACGAGGCCCGCGCCCACTTTGAACGCGCCTTGGAGATTTCGGACGGAAAATTCCTCCAGGCCCAGGTCATGTTCGCCTCGCGCTACTGCCGCATGGTCTACGACCGGGAACTGCACGACCAGCTACTCGATCAAGTCATGAAGGCAGAGATTGATCAGGTGGAAGAACTGACCCTGGCCAACGTCTTGGCCAAGAAACGGGCCGAGGCCTTGCTCGCGGATGCGGACACGTACTTTTAGTCATTGCGTCACATTTTTCCAATTATACGCCGGTAACCCAAAGAAGATACACGCCGAGGAGACTCGAATGCGCCCCCTTGCCAACTTGCGCTGTTGTATTCTGCTGTTTTGCTTGAGCCTGGCCCTGCCGCTCCTTGCCGCGCCCGCGAGCGCCGAGGAGGGTTTCGGCCTGAAAATCGCCACCCTGTCGCCCGAGGGCACGGCCCTTGTCGACGCTTACCGGTCAGCGTCCGAAGAGATCCAGGAACGCACCGAGGGCCGCGTGCACCTCAAAATCTACACAGGCGGGGTCATGGGCAATGACGCCACAGTGATCCGCAAGATGCGTCTGGGCCAGCTGCACGGCGGCTTTGTGGGCTCCGGCGCCTTGGCCACGGCCTACCAGGACTACGCCATCTTGTCCCTGCCCATGCTCATCCGGGCCGATGACGAAGCGGACGCGGTACGCGCTGCTCTGGAAGAACGCCTGACCCAAGGCTTGCTCGACAACGGGCTCATTTCCATGGGCATGCTGGAGCTGGGTTTTGTCTACGTCATGAGCAACCAGCCCATTGCTTCCAAGGAAGACATCGCTGCCACCAAATGCTGGGTTCCCGAGGGCTACGACATTGGCCGGGACATTTTCGAAGCCTTTGGCGTGGCGCCCATCCCCCTGCCCATGCCCGACGTACTCACGGCCCTGCAGACCGGGCTCATCGACACGGTGGCCAATTCTCCGGCAGTGACCCTGGCCCTGCAATGGTTCACCGCCGTGACCCACCTCACGGACTTTCCCCTGCTCTATAACTACGGCAGCCATGTGTTTTCCCAAAAGGCTTGGGACAAGCTGGAACCGCAAGACCAGGAGATCGTGGCCGAGGTGCTGGGCCGCCATATGGCGGAACTCAACGCGGGCAGCCGCGAGACCCATGCCCAGGCCCTGGCTGCCTTGGAAAACCAGGGCATCGTCTTTGTGACCCCGGACATGGACGACGCGACAGAACTTCAGTCCGTGGCTGACGCGGTCATGGATCAATGGGTCGAGGATGGCCGAATCAACGGCGACCTGCTTGCCGAAGTGCGTGACATCATCGACTCGGTCCGTGCGGCCCGCTAAACGCATATCCCTTCACCCGCCCCGGGTGGTGCGCGTGCTCCATGTGCTGGAGGACGGGCTGCTGGTCTTGGTGCTGGCGGCCATGATCCTGTTTTCCTTCACCCAGATCGCCCTGCGCAACCTTTTTGACATCGGCTTTGCCTGGATCGAGCCCCTGCTTCGCCATCTCGTGCTGTGGATCGCTCTGCTCGGAGCCATGGTCGCGGCCCGTGAGAACAGCCACCTCAGCGTGGACGCGGTGACCGCGTTCCTGCCCCGCCGCCTCAAGATGGGCGTGCGCGTGCTCACCGACGCGTTCACCGCCTTGGTCTGCGGCCTGCTCGGCTACAGTTCCGTGCTCCTGGCCATGGATCTGTATGAATACCCGCCTCCAGGCAGCTTCGGCGACCAGGCCTGGATCTTTTCCCTGGTCCTGCCCTTGGGATTCTGTGTCATGGCCTTGCGGTACCTCGTATTCATGGTGCTGCACGGGATATCCCTGATCACCGGAAACTCCCTTGTCCCTTCTGAAACTGACGAGGGCCACGACCAGCCCGAACTTGCCCCAGGAGACCACCTGTGAGCGGCAACAAAATCCTGCTCCTGGTCCTGGTGCTTTTGGGCGCGCCCCTGTTCGCCGTGATCGGCGCGGCAGCCCTGTACGGCTTCCATAGCGACGGCATGGACCTCATGCTTGTGGCTTTCGAGGTCTTCAATCTGGTGGAGACGCCAGTACTGGTGGCCATTCCCCTGTTCACCTTTGCCGGGGAACTCATGGGCCGGGCCAATACCTCCCAGCGTTTGGTAGCCGTGTCTCGCGGCCTTGTGGGCTGGATGCCCGGCGGCCTGGGCGTGGTCACCATCCTGGTCTGCGCCGCTTTCACCGCCCTGACCGGGGCCTCGGGCGTGACCATCGTGGCCCTGGGCGCCCTGCTCTACCCCGCTCTGGTATCCGACGGGTATCCCGAGCGCTTCAGCCTGGGCTTGGTCACGTCCTCGGGCAGCCTGGGCCTGCTCTTTCCCCCGGCCATTCCGCTCATCCTCTACGCCATCATCGCCGGGAACATCGCGGCAGACCCCTCGCAAGCCTCCCTGGACACTCTGTTCCTGGCCGGAATCCTGCCCGGCCTGCTCATGGTGGTCCTGCTCGCAGCCTACAGCATTTACCAGGGCGTCCGGCGCAAGGCCGCGACCCAGCCCTTCAGCTGGTCCGTGCTGGGCAAGGCCATGTGGGCGGCCAAATGGGAGCTGCCCCTGCCCGTGGTCATCCTCGGCGGCATCTATTCCGGGCTCATCGCTCTGTCAGAGGCCGCCGCGGTCACCGCCTTCTACACCCTGATCGTGGAGACCTGCATCTATCGCGAGGTCGGCTGGAAAGACCTCATGGACGTGATGAAGAAATCCATGACCCTGGTGGGCGGGATTTTGATCATCCTGGCCTTGTCCCGGGCCACCACCAACTTCATGATCGACCAGGGCGTGCCGGACATGTTGTTTGACCTGGCCGGCAAATTCTTCACCAGCAAATGGTCCTTTCTCCTGGCCCTGAACATCTTCCTGCTCATCCTGGGCGCGATCCTGGACATCTTTTCCGCCATCGTGCTCGTGGTGCCGCTGATCCTGCCCGTGGCCGAGCAATACGGCGTGCACCCCGCGCACCTCGGCGTCATCTTCCTGGCCAACATGGAAATCGGCTACTGCACACCGCCCGTGGGCCTGAACCTGTTCATTTCCAGTTACCGGTTCAAGAAGCCCATCCTGGGCGTGGCCCGCTCCACCATTCCTTTCCTGCTCATCCTGGCCCTGGTGGTGGTCCTGGCCACCTACTGGTCCGACCTGTCCCTGTTCCTGCCCCGTTTGTTCCTGGGACCCTGAATTCCCAATTTCCTTTCCCGGGTCCGTCCTTCATGAACAAGACCACTCAGTTCATGAAGGAGGATTCCCATGCGCTCCATGCTCATCTGCTTGATCCTGTTTGTCGGTGTTTGCGTCTCCGCAGGCAGCTATTCCACCACCCCGGCGGAAGCCCTTCTTGTGGACAAGGCTACTGCCCAGCCCGAGGAGACTCCTGCCCTTGAAGCCGAGAATCCTGCGGCATGCCGGGATATCTCCGGCTCCTGGGACTGGTTCACCGGCGACGTGAAAACCTTTGTGGCGGACGGCGCCATGAGCGACCCCACGGGCGAGTGGACCGGCGCGTGGTCCTGCACCGATGAGGGTGCCTATGTCCTGGATTGGAACAACCAAACTTTTGTGGACACCCTGCAGCTCAGCGAAGACGGCTCCACCCTGTCCGGCCACAACCAATTCGGCATGGAAGTTTCGGGCCGCCGCATCGTGAACTAACCCTCCTGCTCCCGCCCCTTGCCGGGTCCTTGCTTGGCCCGCGCCGAGCATGTATGTGTCGTGCTTCATACCCATGCTCGACTGCCAAGGAGGCGGCCATGACCGCACATGCGGAAAAAC
This sequence comes from Desulfovibrio sp., assembly GCA_004796465.1. Classification (GTDB taxonomy): domain Bacteria; phylum Desulfobacterota; class Desulfovibrionia; order Desulfovibrionales; family Desulfovibrionaceae; genus MADRE1. The sequence continues at coordinate 7,327 of QZKZ01000282.1, read as the reverse complement.
TCGACGCGTTGCGCGCCAATATCAATGAATTCATGCAGCGGCTGTGCTGCGACTACGAAATCATCGGCGATGTATACAAGTATTACAAAGGTTCCACCGTGGTCTTCCTGCGGCCCCTCATGTGGCTGGAAGAACACACCCTGGTCCAGTTCACCGCCGTGATCCTCACGGACGTGGCCCGGGACGGCAACGAGGCCATGTTCGAATACTTTTCCATGCTCAACAACGAGATGCACCTCGGCCGGTTGTCCTGGCAAGAGCACGGTTCCAGCGGCAAAGGCGACATCCTGCTCACCCACAGCCTGCTCGGCGACTTCCTCGACCCCGAGGAACTGCAGACCTCCGTCCTGGTCATGGCCTACACCGCCGATGACCTGGACGAGGAACTGCAAGCCAAGTTCGGCGGTAAACGCTGGGTCGACGGCATGGCCACTTCTGTGTGCAAGGAAAAGGCAGGGTAATTGGGGCTCCGCCCCAAACCCCGGCAGGGGCGCTGCCCCTGCACCCCGCAAGGGGCATGTACCGAACAGGCATAAATGACTCTAAGACTTTACAAGCCTAAGAGTCACTAAACGCCCCTTGACCCCATCTGGGGATCATAACCGAGTGCAAGGGTTTCCTCATGAGTGATCCGGTCAGCGTTCCGTTTGCCAGCTACGATGAATCCATTCCGCAGGCCCTTGACCAGTTGGGCGCGCGGGAGTTCTTGGCCAAGCAGGACACGGTTCTGCTCAAGCCCAACCTGGTGATTGTCTCGCCCCACCCCGTGACCAGCCACCCCGACATGGTCGCGGCCATGGTCGAGTACGTGCGGGAGGCTGGAGCCGGAAAGGTGGTCATTGGCGAGGGTACGGGCGAGGCTGTGCGGAACACCTGGGACGTGTTCGAGGCCTTGGGCTACACCAAGCTGGCCAAGAAGCTGGATGTCGAGCTTATCGATCTCAACGAGGAAGAGCTGGTCACCCGGCCCACGCCCAACAGCTCGGTGTTCCCGGAAATGCACCTGCCCAAGATCGCCTTTGAAGCCTGCATCGTGTCTTTGCCCGTGCTCAAGGCCCACTCTCTGGCCGTGATCACCGGCACTCTCAAAAACATGATGGGATTCGCCCCGCCCGAGCACTACAGCGGGGTGCACGGCTCCTGGAAAAAGGCAGTGTTCCACGGCCGCATGCAAGGGGCGCTCAAGGACCTCAACTCACACATCCTGCCCCAACTCACGGTCATGGACGCCAGCGTTGGCCTGGCCGATTACCACCTGGGCGGGGCCACCTGCGATCCGCCGGTGAACAAGATTCTGGCTGGCTACGACCCCTACAAGCTCGACCATGAGGCAGCTCGTCTGCTCGGGATCGATCCGGGCTGCGTCAGCCATCTCAATCCCTAGGGCCTGAAAACTGTTCCATCTGAGGTGGTGAGATTTCACATCTTACGCCTGAGGGGACGGCCCGCTCGGTTTGACCTCGCTTGCGCAGCTTGGCCCCAACTTCCTTGGCCAGATTCCAGCCAATAAGCCCCAAGAGCAGGACCGCCGACAGCAAGGCCACGGTTCCGTGCAGATGCTCCTCGCCACTGGAGGACCACTGGGCCGTGTCCCAACCAAACCCCGAGTAGAGCGCGTCGGCACCCAAGCCCAGAAGCAGAGTCGAAACGACAATGGCGGCCAGGGTCAGCAGCGCGCCCCTTTTTCCGAGGACCTTCATGGACACGGTCAGGGTGGCCGCGTTGGTGGCCGGACCAGCCAGCAAGAACACCAGCGCCGCGCCTGGAGAAAGCCCCTTGAGCACCAGGGCCGCGGCGATAGGTGTGGAGGACGTGGCGCACACATACAGGGGCACGGACACCAGCAGCATGAGCAGCATGGTCCCTGCCCCGCCGGACAGGTTCTCGCGAATGAACGATTCCGGCACCACGGCGGAAATGATCCCAGCCAGGAGTACACCCACAATAAGCCACTTGCCGATGTCGCCCAGCAGTTCCCCAAAAGCGTAGTCCAGCCCCATGCGCGCCCGGGCCAGGAATCCCTGTTCCTTGGCAGGCGCGGGACAGTCGCAGCCGTCTCCGCATCCGCTCAGGTCAACAGTGAACTCAGTATTGACCGGCTTGAGTAGAAGTCCTTTTCCTAAGGTTTGGGCTGGCTCTCTTTCGCGCCTGTAGCCCAGATTAACCATAATCCCGGCCAGGGTCGCGGTGAACAGCGCGGCCAGCGGGCGGATCAACGCCATGACAGGATCAAGCAAGGCGTAGGTCACGGCGATGGAATCGGCTCCGGTTTCAGGGGTGGACACCAAAAAGGCGGCGGTCGCGCCCCGGCTCGCGCCCTGCTTGCGTAAACCCGCGGCTGCGGGCAACACCCCGCAACTGCACAGGGGAATGGGTGCGCCAATGAGCGAGGCCTTGATGACAGACCCTGGTCCCCGGCCTCCCAAATGCTTGGCCACGAGCTTGTCCGGCAGGAGCGCCTTGGCCACGCCCGCCACCAAAAAGCCGAATAGCAGAAATATGGCGGATTCTTCCAAGACCAGCCAGGACTCGGCACCTATCCGGCCTAATATTTCGAAGACATATGTCACGCCTAGACTCCCATTGCTTCTACTTCGCGTGTTTCTGTCGATGATTCGCGGACAGTCGCCCTACCCTCTCGGATATGGTCTTGGGTTTCGGCCATGAGCCTTTCCACGTGCTCGTCGTCAAGGTGGTAGAAGACCATCTTGCCCTGGCGGCGGTAGCGCACCATGCGCGCCGACCGAAGCACGCGCAGTTGATGCGACACGGCTGACTGGGATATGCCCAGCAAATTGGCCAAATCGCACACGCAGAGTTCTCCAGCGCTCAAAGCGCTGAGTATGCGCACCCGCGTTGGCTCACCCATGACCTTGAACACCGAGGCCAGCTCATTCACCTCGTCATGGTCGAGCATGGCCTGGCGAGCCCGTTCTATGGCGTCGGGGTGCTCCTCAAGGACTTGGCAGGATGTTGCGCATACCGGGCTTTCTTGATCAGCAACCATGGCTTCCTCCCTTCATATGAACATATGTTCATATGAAGAGTTTGTCCACAGCCCTTTTCAGAGCAAAGCAAGGGGCTATTGGCTACTCAGGAGGAGTACCGGAAGTGTCTTGCGCAGCTTGTTCCCCTTTGCCGGGCCGCAACAAGAGAAAAACACCGGCCAGGAAAAACACGGCCAAACCAATCTGGATCATGCTCAAGGGCCCGAGGATAGGGGCGTGGTCCAAGCGATAAAAATCAATAATAAACCGGTAGACCGCATACAAGCAGAAGAACAGGCCCATGAGCCTGCCAGGGACGCGAAACCGCTTTTTCATGGCCAGAAGGATACCGAAGCTGATGAGGCCTCCCTGTATCGAGTAGATTTGGGTCGGATGCAGGGGCAGGTGCAACGGAGCCAGGGAGTCGGGGTGGGTGAAGGTCACGGCCCAAGGCAAGTGGCAAGTGCACCCGTAACAGCAGCCCGCGGAAAAACAGCCCACGCGCAGAATCGCAGCGCCCAAGGCGCATCCCGGTGCGAACGCGTCGAGCCACATGAGCAGGGGTTGGCGCTTCCAGATCATATACCCGCCCGCCAAGATCACGCTCAGCCCAGCCGCGCCCAAGGAACTCTGGTCTCCGCGCCAGCCGACAAGCAGGCTCCAGGGCTGTTCCACAAAAAGGTCCCAGTTGTGGGGCACGGCAGCCAAACGCCCGCCCAGCACAGCCCCGAGGAACAGGGCAAAGGCCACGCCGGGAAAAAGCAGCTTGGCCTCAAGCCCCTTGCTCCTGGCCTCGCGCCAGGTCCAGGCCAGGGTCGCGGCAAAGGCCAGGAGCAGCATCAGACCATAGGTATGCAGGGTGAATCCGCCGATGGTGAACAAAGTGGGGAACATACAGTTTCTCCAGGCGAGGGCTGTGGATGGCGTTCAAAGTGGAAGGCCCACCTTGCGGCCTATCCACCGGGAAATCAAGGTTGAGATGTTCGCCTGCTGCACGTAATGTGAGCGGCAAATTTACTGGGCACAGCCAGCGAGGACTTCATGACCAACAGCTCAAAATCCCTCTTCTCCTTTTTTATTATGGTATTCGCCGGAGCAGGAATAGCCATGCATCTGGCCTTATGGTCCGATTCTCTCACACTGATCTGCGGCCATATCTACAAACCCGGATGGGTGGCCGTGGCCCTGTTTATGTTTTTCGCGGGTCTGGGCGCGGCCCGGTCCAAGTCCGATTCTTCCTCTTTTCGTGTCCTGGTCCTGGGCCTTTTGGCCCTGTTGGCCCTCGGGCTGGGTCTGGGACTGCACACCAAATCCCAGGAACTGATTCTCCTGCTGGCGCCGTGGGTCGAGGCCCAAGGGCAGATTACCGTCATGATCTTGGCCTGTGCGGCCACGGCCTTGCCCGGCTTGCTCACGGGCATGGCCCTTTCCAGCGCTGTGTTTTCCGGCAAAGCAAGTGCTGCCCAATCGCTTTTCTCGGTAATTGTGGGCGCTGCCTGCGGTTTGGCTGCCCTGGGGATGTTCTTGGTTCCCCGCCTCGGAGTGTCCGGCTCCATTGTCGCGGCCTCGGCTCTGCTGGTCCTGGCCGGGGCCTGTGCTGCCCTTTCCCGGTCTCCTGCTGCCCCAAACCAATCAAGCGAGAAGCCCCAACCCGACTTGCCCCGGCACGTGGCCGCACCCACGTGGGGTGTCTTGGGCGGCGGTCTTGCCGGTTCCGCCTTGTTTTGCGGAGCGATCCTGATCGTTACCCGCTTGGCCGCGTTTTTCCTGGCCAACCGGGTGGCCCATGGCTACTGCCTCGTGGCGGCGCTGTTTCTGGGCTTGGCCTTGGGCGGATTCGCGGTCCATTTCCTGTATCGTCACGGAACGTCCCGCCCCAGACTGCTTCTTGGCGGCCTGCTCGTTCTCGGCGCACTGGGCCTTGTGGGCGGCTTGCAAGCCACGCGTTGGTGGATTGACCACCAGACCGTGCCCAATGGGCCGATCCTAGGGATCGCCCCTCAAGGGTTAGGTGAATCCCTGTTTTGGTCGTGGCTGATCCTGCTGCCTTTAAGCCTGCCCATGGGCGCTTTGTTCACGGTTCTCTCCAGGTCCCGCGCCTTTTTAGCCAAACAGGGCCAGGCCGTGCGCCTGATTCCCTTGTTTCTCGGCACAGGGGCGGCAGCCGGGGTCATTTGGGTCGGTTTTTTCGGTTTGAAGGACATCGGCTCCATGGCTTCGGCCTCGGTGTTGGCTTTGCTATGTCTGGCTCTGGCCGTGGCCTTGCTCCTGGACGACTTCCAGGCTTCGGACAAGGGCGTGCGCACAGGGCTGCTGATCTTGGCCGGTGTCACCCTGTATCTTATTATCCCCCAGGCCCACCCCCAAACCATTATGGCCGGACATGAGCCCTTGTTCCGCATGGAGGACCGCCACGGCTCCTTTTTCGCCGCCATGACGCCCCCTCCCCTGGAACGCATCATGGCGGTCAAGGACCGGGAATTGCTGATGCCGCCCCTGACCAGGCAGGAATACACACGTTCCCAGCAAATGGCCGGGCATTTGGGCGTGCTGTACCGGACCGAAGCGACCCGGGCCTTGGTCGTGGGCAGCGGCAACCTTGTTGCCGCAGGCGTCCTGGCCCGCTACCCCCGTATTGTCGAGGTCCAGGTGCGGGAGACCTGGCCCGCCATGCTGGAGGGCCTGGAAGTTCTGGGACCTCCCGCCCATTTCACGGGCAGTGAGGACACCATATCGTTGGAAGTGGACTTGCCCCTCCGGGCCTTGGCCACATCCACACAAGCATACGACATCGTGGTCCTTGCCGTGCCCGACCCGCAAACGCCCGAAGCCGCCTCATTATTCTGCTTGGAATCCATGGCCTTGGCCAGGCAAACCCTTTCCGACCAGGGCGTGCTCATCGTTAGAGCCAATGGCCCGGCCTTGAGGCAAATATTGGCTGCCGTGAGACAAACCTTTACCCATGTTGTCCTGTACCAGGACCTGAGCGGCTACCTGGTGGCGGCTTCGGAGCACGAACTCGCCATTGAACCGCTCCAGGTCAAATGGGCGGCAAGCGCCCCTGAACTGGCCGTGCTCCTTGAGCGGGCCGCCCTGACCCCAGACGCTCTGCCCAATTTTCTGGCCCAATCCGCTCTTACTCCAGAGGACCTGCCCGAGAGTATTACAGAGAGTGTGCTTCCCGCCACTTTGGACCGACCCAATGTGGCCTTTTCAAACAACGTTTATCCCCAGTAATCCCAGGCTATTGCCCAGCTACTTGTTGCTACCGGCCGGGGTGTTTTGAGGTGCAAGGTGTTTCATGACTTGATCAATAGAATGTTTACGCGTACCGTACGGCCCACGCTTGAGAGTATGAGGAACCCGCCTGTCTTGCCCCAATAATACACCAACAATACAGAGCTGTTATCCCGGCATGGCAACTATCAAACATATCAAGTCCATTCTTGATCGTCTCTACGATCTTCAAGACAATAATTGTTACTGCTATTTCAAGCCCATCTCAAAATCTTCCGGGCCTGAAGTGGAAGTGGACGGCCAACGGTTCATCATGGCCGGATCCAATGATTACTTAGGCTTGACCCACGATCCCAGAGTCATGGAAGCGGCCGTCCAGGCTATTGAACGCTACGGCACCGGCCACGGCGGCACCCGCTTCCAACAGGGCAACACCACCATGCTCGAGGAGTTGGAGGCCCGCTTGGCCGCCTTTGTGGGCAAAAAGGGGGCGCTGGTCCACTCCACAGGGTTTCTCACCAATCTGGGGGCCATTGGCTCCCTGGTCTCGCCCGGGGACGTGATCCTCTGCGACCGGGAAAACCACGCTTCCATCTTCGAGGGCTGCCGTTCGGCCATGGCCAAGGTCGTGCCCTTTGCGCACAACGACGTCCAGGCCGCAGCCAAGAAGATCGAGTTCATCCGCTCCAAACAACCCAACGCCCGCATCACCCTGATCACCGAAGGCGTTTTTTCCATGTCCGGGGACATCACCATTCTCCCGGAACTGGTGGCCTTGAAGAAGACGTACCCCGACGTGACGCTCTACCTGGACGACGCCCACGGCTTGGGCGTCCTGGGCAGTCACGGCAGGGGCACGGCCATCCACTTCGACATGGTCGAGGACGTGGATTTCATCATGGGCACGTTCAGCAAGGCCATGGCGAGTATCGGCGGTTTTATCGCATCGGATGACGAAGATTTGCTCGTGTGGCTGAAACATAATTCCAAAACACTGATTTTTTCGGCCGCGTTACCTGCCTGTAACGCAGCTAGTGTAATAAAGTGTCTCGATATCCTTGAGGAAGAGCCGGAACGTGTTGAAAAACTGTGGGAGATAACCG
>QZKZ01000142.1 GCA_004796465.1 Desulfovibrio sp. | reverse complement strand
CCGCTTTCCGGATCCAGGCCCATGGCCCTTCCGCCGGGCAAGAGAACGAGGTCCCTGGCCTCGGGCAAGGGAATGAGCTCGTCGGGCCGGGGCAAGGCCATGGCGTACCCCTGGCGGCTCAGCATGAGCAGGTCGGGATGGTCGTATATGTTGCCCGAAGTGTCGGCAAATACCAGTCGTGGCCGTATTTTTTTGCTGGACATCCTTTGCGTTCCGTAAAAAAGTATGATATCTAAAGAAAATCTAAAAATCAGGTAGAGGGTGATAATATTGCTTTAACTGCCTGTAATGTAAGTATTTTGGACCATGTTCCCGGGCCGGGGTAGGCTGGAATATGTCCGAACACGCTGTACAGCTTTTTGCGAGAGGGTGAAATGGAAAAATTCGCATTCCTGCTCGAAGGCTATACGCCTGTCATGCTGTTCATCTTTATTTGCTTCGCAGCCCTTCTGGTGATTTTCTACCGCACCATGAAGGGCTTGGACGACTTGGTCAAGTCCATGCGGCGCGGCGGCATGTCCGGTTCTGGGGAAGATCCCGCTGGAGCCATGGCGGTTCGCCTTCAGGAGATGGTGCGGCTCCAGGTGGCGCAGCTTGAGGCCTTGAAGATAATCGCCGGGTTGCCCTCGGACGTATCCCGCAGTCCTGAGGGCGTGCAGGAGTTGGTAAAGCCTGACATGTCCGGCCTCGACCCGTCAAGGGCGGCGAGCACCGCTTCGGAAAAAGACTCCGGACTTGAAGAGTCCATTGATTTCTCCTTGAGCGATCCTGATTTCGGTGGACCCGACCCCTCGGCCATGGAGAGCGATGAGGAAGAGGACCTGGATACGACCATGGTCATGGCCGCGTCCATGGCCGCGAGCATGCGGGCCAAGACCGACGCTCCCCAGGATGAGGACGGCGAGGAAATCTCTCTGGACGAGGATTTGAATTTTTACGCGGGCAATGAGTCAGCCCTGGACCTGGGCATGAGCGGCGGCGAAGAGGAGTTTTCCGCCTTGGAGCAGGATTTGGGTTTGGCCGGCGACGATCCCATGGCCAGCCTTGGCGCACCGGCCACCGACCTCGGCGACACTGACGAGGCCGTTGACCTGAGTGGGCAGGGCATTGCAGCCGAGGACGTGGACCTCGATTTGAGCGCTTCGGATCCTGTGGTCGATTTCAACGACACGGACGAGGCCCTGGTGCCGCCCACGACCTCGGAAGCCATCGACATGGGCGCGGTTGACGGTCAAATGGATATAGCAGGGGACGTGGAGGACCTGGGCAGCCTGGACGACATGGACGAGGACGAGGACCTAGATCTGGGCGCCGGACTCTTTCAAGAGGAAGAAGAGAGCGCAACCCTGGAGCTGGGAGTCACCGGAAGGGATTTGAGCATGGAGGACCTGACCGGTGAACAGGAGCCGGAACCGGCGCCCTCTGCCGCGTCTCCCCTTGATGACCTCGACGACCTCGACGCTATGGACGACCTCGACGCTATGGATGACCTTGACGATATGGATGACCTGAGCAGTCTCGACGACCTCGATGATTCAGGTCCCCTGGCGCAAGAACCGTTCTCCGAACCCGAACCCGCGACAATGGATGCTTTTGATTCCGCCCCCGCAGGCGGTGTGGACTTGAGCTTTCACGACGACCTGGAAGCCACCATGGCCGTGGACTTGGAAGCTGACCTGGGCGCTGCGCTCGAGGCCGACATTGGCGGAAGCGCAAGCCCGGCTTCCGGAATCGCCGACTTGGGTGATGACGATGATCTCGGCCTGGGCGACATCGCCACGGACGGAGCCTTGATCCCCGAACCCGGCGAGGCGTCTCCCCCGGGAATCGATCTTGGCCCCAAGGCCAAGGGGGATATAGAAGCCCAAACCCTGCTTGAAGATGATTTCGACATGCTCACCGATTTTGAGGATGAAGTGGGAGGCTCGTTCACCCCGACCCCGCCGCCACCCGATCCGGATACCCTCACGGGATATGAAGGGGACGATACGGATATCAGCGGCCTGGTCGAGGGCGCGGATGACGAGTTGGCCCTGCTCGCGGAGATGGAGGACGACGAATTCGGTGACCTGGATTCTTCCACGCCGCCCAGCGTGCCGGGTGAGGATCCCTTTGCCGCGGCCGAGGCCGACGATCCCCGGACCGTTGACTTTGCTCCCCAGCAGTTGGAGCCCGAGGACGTGGAAGACGAATTCGGGCTCATGGATGACGCTGAGGAAGAATTGAGCTTGAAGGTCTTGGATACGAGCGGCGACGAGGAGGAACCGGCTGATGACGAGGAGTTGCTGGCCGAGGCCGGAGAAGCCCTCAAGGATGTGGAGGACGACCTGCTCACTGCTCTTGATGAAGACGATGACGAAGAGGGTGGTGAGTCCTTTGAATCCAAAGCGGCAAAATCCCTGAACTTGACCTTGGACTTTGAAGCCGAGGAGCAGGGGCTGGTTACGGACCAATCCGCCCTCGCCGGGGTTGAGGACGAGTTCGGGACCGTGGACATGGCTCAGGACGCCGGGCTTTCCGCTGACTTGGCGGAATTGGACCTGGCCGCGAGCGACGACACCATTGAAGCCGGGCCGGACGCGGCGCCGGACGTTCCCTTGGATGACCTGGAGCCCAAGACCGTGGACATGGCCGTTCCCGACAACGACATGGACGTTCCCGGCGACAGGAATACGGACTCGACCATGTTCTTGGACGGGCTCACAGGGGACGTGGACGTGGAAGACGAGATCGGTCCCGTGGGGCCTGCTCCGGAAGTTTCTTCCGACCCCTTGGGCTCCTTGGATTTTACCGGCCTTGACGACGATTCCTTGGGCGACACCATGTTTATCTCCGAGAGCGATACTGACCTTGACTTGGGCTCCACGGATTCAGGAATCGACGTCAGCCTGCTTGGCCCGGAGGAGGACTTGGGGCTCACTGCGGGCAGCTTGGCCGACCTGTCGAGCCCGGGTGTTGGCCAAGACGATATTCCGGACCTGACTCCGGAAATGGATCCGGACATGGAGTTCGGTTCCGGGGAAGTCCTGTCCAAGGCTATGGACAAGGACCTCGAAGACAGCATGACCGAGGAAGAGATCATGGACCTCGCTGAGATGGAGGACGATGACATCACTCCCATGGATGAGACCGCCTCCTTTACCCTGGAAGAGATCAAGGAGACCCTGGGCGGGGATTTCCCTGGCCTGGACAGCTCGCCCGCGGAGAGTGGCGAATCCCTGGACATCTCCCTGGACAGTTCCCCCGGCGATGTGGAGATCATGTCCGGAGTGGACGACGATCCCATCCGGCTCAAGGAAAACGCCACCGGCGCGGGCGGCATCGACTTGGGCGACAGCATGAATCTCGACGAAAGCCTGAACCTGGACGAAACCCTGATGCTCGGCGACAGCCTGGACCTCAACCAGACCGACGAAATCCTGGAGGACATGTCCGGTGCGCTCAATGAAGACGAACTCATGGGCCTGACCATGGACGGCTTGACCGGCGACACCATGCTTTCCCTTGAAGACGACGACGGCGAGGACAAGGCAGGAGGCCTGCCCGACCAAGCCAGTGCCGGGGACGGCCAGTCCAACGAAAACATTGTTGATTACATTATCGAGGAATGATCCGGGCCATAGCGGATATGTTCCTCACACCGAACGCTGAGCGCCCGGAGGGTTTTCCTTCGGGCGCTGTTGTTTGCGGGGCGTGTGAAGCCCGGGATTATTCCGGGGCCTGGCGCGGGTTCTTGCGGATGTTGTATACGGCGCGGCCTTCGGCTATGAGCGTGGACGGAGAGCCCACAGGGTAAACCATGGAATGGACCACAGCCACCCGGTTGCCCTGGCGCTTGACCTCGGCCTCGCAGTACAGGTCGTGGGGCGGGGCAGGGCGCATGTAGTCCACGCGCATGTCCACGGTGGCGATGCCGTCGTCTCGGCTGCAATGGGACCAGGCAGCCGCGCCGCCCGTGGTGTCGATGAGGGTGGACAGGATGCCGCCATGCAGGGCGGGCCGCCTGGGATCGCCGATGAATTCCTCGCGAAAGGGGAGCAGGAAGCGCACGAACCCCGGGCGGATCGTTTCCACCTTAATGCCGAGGTGGGCGTTGAACGGGATGCCCTGTTCCATGAAGGCCACAATGTCGCGCAGGTCCTGTTCCTGGGCAACAGGGTCAATATCGGGGGAAGGACCGTCAGGGGACGCTTGCATGGGGTCTCCTTGTTTTGCTGGTTCTGTAGTGCAGGTTACCGGGGATGACAAGCAACTGGATTCCAGGGCATGGACTGCAGACCTGGGATTGGGGGAGAAAGTAACTATTTTGGAGAGTTGATCCAGTTATGCACACGAAAGTAACATCTCCTTGTCCGCAACCATCCCCAGTTCCGCCCTGTTCCCCGGATTGTGGAAAACTTTGGCGGCCTGGTCTCCTCGCGGTCTTGGCCCTTGTTGGAGCTGTTTTGTTTTTGGGCTCGTTTCCTGGTTTGGTCCGGGCCGAGGTCTTGCCCTTTCGCACCTACTCCATCGAAGAAGGATTGTCCCAGTCCGTGGTCCAAGCCATGCTCCAGGATTCCCGGGGCTTCATGTGGTTCGGCACCCAGGATGGCCTGTCCCGTTTCGACGGTGTGGATTTCGTGAACTACGGGGTGGTGCAGGGCTTGGCGCATACCTCGGTGCGTTGCCTGTATGAGGACGGGGAGGGCACCCTGCTCATCGGCGTGGACAACGGCGGGGTGTACCGTCTTGTTGGCGGGGACATCGCACCGGTGGCCCTGGAGCAGGGGGATTCGGCCACGGTGCATTCCATATTTGCCGGGCCGGACAGCAGCGTGCTGTGCGTGTCCGAATCCGGCCAGGTTTGGGTTCTGGAGCCGGGCCGGGAACCGGCCCTTATCCAGGAAGCCTTTCTTGATGGCCGCAGTTACGGCGCGATCATGGACAGGAGCGGCGACATCTGGCTGGCCACCGAAGACCGCGGCCTGGTGCGTTTGAATGTGGAGAGCGGCCAAGTCATGGGCATGGAGCATCAAATGCCCGAGACCCGGTTCCTGTCCCTGGCCCTGGACAGCCGGGGCGTGCTTTGGGCCGGCTCGGACGGCGGGGGCTTGGTGCGCATCAATCAGAGCAACTCCGGCCAAGAGGGCGGGGTGGACGTGTTGACCACGGCCGACGGCTTGCCCGGCAACAAGGTGCGCGCCGTGTATCCCGATCCCTCGGGCGGGGTCTGGATCGGTGTGGACGGTGGGGCGGCCCTGGTCAGGAATGGCGAGGTCCGCGCCCTTGGCCGCAGTAACGGCTTGCCTGCCACGGACGTTTATGCCCTGCTCAGGGACCGGGAAGGGGCCATGTGGTTCGGCACCTGGGGTGGTGGTGTCAGCCGGTTGACCACGGAAATGTTCGCCCACTTCAACGAGTCCAGCGGCCTGTCCGGGGACCTGGTCTACGCCATTGCCCAGGGCCCGGACGGCTCCATATTCCTGGGCACGGGCGGGGGCGGCGTGTTCCGGCTCATGCACGGCATGGTCGAGCATTTTTCCGGTCCTTTGGGTGAGCCCGGAGACACGGTGTATTCCATTATCCGCGACAGCCAGGACCGCATGTGGTTCGCCTCCTACGGGGACGGCGTCGCCATATGGGACGGCGAATCCTGGCAGCGCCTGACCCAAGAACAGGGCCTGCCTTCGGACAAGGTGTTCTTCATCAAGCAGGACAGCTTGGGCAACATGTGGATCGCCACCCAGGGCGGCTTGGCCCGTTTGGGTCCCGACGGTGTGTCCACGTTTACCGAGGCCGACGGTTTGGTCACCGACGAGGTCCTGTCCATCCTGGAGGACAGCCAGGGCAGACTCTGGCTCTCAACCTACGGCTACGGGGTCATGAGCCTGATCAACGGCCACGTGACCTCCTATACCACTGTGGACGGGCTGGCCGGGAACACGGTCTATTCCATGTACGAGGACGCGGACGGCGTGTTGTGGTTCGGCGCGCGCGGCGGCCTCAGCCGTTTCGAGGAAGGCCGTTTCACCTCCTTCACCATGGAGCACGGCCTGTCCAATGACCGTTGCTATTTTGTGCTCCAGGACGAGCGCGGTTTTTATTGGATCGGCACCAACCGCGGCTTGAACCGGTTCGACGGCAGGACCTTCCGCCACTACGGCTCGTCTTCCGGGCTCATGAGCATGGAGTTTAACGACGGCGCGGCCTTTCTCGACGGCCAGGGCAAGCTGTGGTTCGGGCACGTGCGCGGCGCGACCCGGCTTGATCCGGATTTGGACAGGCCCGTGTCCGCTCCGCCCATGGTCTACCTGAGTTCGGTTCTGATCAATGGGCAAGAGGTTGACCCGGAGTCGCATCACGTGCTGGAGCACGATGAAAACCGCGTGGGAATCGGGTTTTCCGCGCCGTTTTTCTCCTCGCCCAAGGATATGGTTTACCGCTACATGTTGCGCGGTTTGGATGAGAATTGGCAATCCACGGGACAGCGCAGCATTGAGTACGCTTCCTTGCCTCCCGGGGACTATGAGTTTGTGGTCGAGGCCCGCAACAGGGACCGGATCGCTGGTGGCAATCAAGTTGCCTTTGCCTTCAGTATCGAACGGCCCTTTTGGCGCAACTGGTGGTTCCGGATCGGGGCCGCGGCCTTGGTCGTGGGCTTGGCCGCAGTGGGCTACGGCTGGCGCATGCGGCGCATCAACCGGCGCAACAAGGATTTGGAGCGCATGGTGGCCGAGCGCACCGAGGACCTGGAGCTGGAACGGGACAAAAGCGCGGACCTGCTCAAGAACATCCTGCCCGCGTCCATCGTGGACGAGATGCGGGAAAAGGGCGGCGCGGCCCCGCGCCACTATTCCTCCTCCACTATTTTCTTCACGGACTTCAAGGGCTTCACGTCCACGGCCTCGACCCTGCCTCCCGAACACCTGGTGCGCGAACTCAACGACATGTTTTCCCATTTCGACGCCATCATTGCCGAGCACGGCCTGGAAAAGATCAAGACCATTGGCGACGCCTACATGATCGCGGGTGGCTTGCCCAAGGAATCCGACGACCATGCCCTGCGTTGCGTCAAGGCGGCCCTGGCCATGCAGGCCTATGTGGCCGAACGCAACGCCGACTCGATCATCAAGTGGGAGATGCGCGCGGGCATGCATTCCGGCGCGGTGGTCGCGGGCGTTGTGGGCGCGACCAAGTTCACCTACGACGTGTGGGGCGACACAGTGAACGTGGCCAGCCGCATGGAAAGCGCGTGCGAACCCGGCCAGGTCAACATCTCCGCATTCACCCACCATCTCGTGCGCGGCCAGGTCGAGTGCGAGTATCGCGGCAAGGTGGAGGTCAAGGGCAAGGGCGGGATCGATATGTATTACGTGAGCAAGGTGCTGTAAGTATTGCAGAGGGCTCTGCCCCCCGCACCCCCCGCCGGGCTCTGCCCTGGACCCGCAAGGGGCATGATGTCCCTTGACCCCCACTTGGGGGGAATTGTTACTCCGCGCGAGGTCGGATGGGCTTTATAGGTAACTTCTTCACGCTCAGCAGGCAGCGCCGGGAATGTCGATGAGCACCTGGCAGGACTCGGCCTCGGTCCTCTTGGCAATGGAACCGATGCGCCAGGCCGGTTGGTCCAGGTTCTGGTTGAGCCGGGCCAGCACGTCCTCGGTTTGCTCTTGGTCCACGGCCAGCACATAGCCGATGCCGCAGTTGAATACATGCAGCATCTCGTCCCAGGTCATTGCTGCCGTGTCCTTGATCCAGGGGAAGACCGGGGGCACGGGCCAGGAACCGAAATCAATGCGCACCTCAACGCTTGAGGGCAGCACGCGTGGGATGTTGTCGTGGAACCCGCCGCCCGTGATGTGCACCATGCCGTGCACGTCAAAGTCGCGCATCACGTTGAGCACGGGTTTGACGTAGATGGCCGTGGGCATGAGCAGGGCCTGCTTGGCGGTCAGTTCGGTTCCGGGCAGCACGTCTTCCGGGCCGAGGCCGGATTCGTCCACCAGCTTGCGTACCAGGGAGAAGCCGTTGGAGTGCACGCCCGTGGAGGCCAGGCCAATGAGCGCGTCGCCCACGCGCACGCCCGAACCGTCAACGATCTTGTCCTTGTCCACCATGCCCACGCAGAATCCGGCCAGGTCGTACTCATTGTCCGTGTACATGTCCGGCATCTCGGCGGTTTCTCCGCCAAGCAGGGCGCAGCCCGCTTCTTGGCAGGCCGAAGCCACGCTGGAGACCACGGCTTCAGCCACGTCCAAGTCCAGCTTGCCCGTGGCGAAGTAGTCCAGGAAAAAGAGCGGCTTGGCCCCTTGCACCAGCACGTCGTTGGCGCTCATGGCCACCAGGTCCTTGCCGATGCCCGCGTGCTCGCTAAAGGCCGCGGCCAGTTTGATTTTAGTGCCCACACCGTCGGTGGCGGCCACGAGAATGGGCTCGCCCATGCCGCTCAGGTCGGGCTTGAACAGGCCGCCGAATCCCCCGATGTCCGATATCACGCCCTTGGTGTGCGTGGCGTCGACAGCACCGCGAATCCGGTCGACCAAGGCCTCGGCGGCATCCAGATCGACGCCTGCCTCGGCATATGCTTGCGAACGTTTCGGCATGTTCCTTGCTCCTTTTCTTGCGCCGGGACAACAACCGTCAAATCATGGTATACGGTGTTCAAAAGTCCTGTGCAAGGAAATCAACAGCTATGAGTTCAAGTACACATTGGTGGGAAAAGCTGCGGTTGTGTGGCTCTAATGCCGTCATGACCCTGGCCGTAACCGTGGTCCTGGCTTGCGCCGCGTTCCCGGCCTTGGCCCAGGGCGGGGACAACGCCACGCAGCCCAGTTCAGAGGTCGATTATGATGCGCAGCGCAGGGACAATTACCTCGGAAACAGCGGGGAGTCCATCTTTATGGGCGATGACCCCGTGACCGGCGACAACATGATCATAGTCACGCCTCCGGTGCGCCAAGAAGAGGACACTGGCCTGGGCAACGAGACCGAGATCCAGATCCAGGTCACCCCGCCCTAAGCGCTATTTTTCCGTCCCTCTTGCCACGCGGCCCCACATGCGGCATGTTTGTTTTTGCTCCGGCATGGCGCGGCCCTTATTCCTCGTGCGCGGATAAACGCGTGGCCGCGCCCGTGACGCCGGTATCTCCAGAAGCCAGAACCATCCGGAAGGAGACGCCATGCATCCCGCCAAGTTGTGGAGGCCGCTTACCCATCACGACGCGGACCCGGACCAGGGGACATTCGAACCCGGCACGGTCCAGTGCCTGCTGTGCAACCATTTTTGCCGTATCGAGCCCGGCCTGCGCGGCCAGTGCGGTGTGCGTCAGAACCAGGACGGTGAGCTCATGACCCTGGTCAAGGACAGGGTCGCTGCCCTGAACCTGGATCCCGTGGAAAAGAAGCCGCTCTACCACTTCCTGCCCGGAACCATGACCCTGTCCCTGGGCACCATGGGCTGCAACCTTTCCTGCGATAACTGCCAGAACCACTCCTTGTCCCAGTCTCCCCGCGAAGGACGGCCCATCCAAGGCCAGGCCGTCACGTCCGAGGAACTGGTCCAGGGCGCGATCAAGGCCCAGGCCCAGTCCATCTCCTATACCTATTCCGAACCCACCATTTTTTTCGAACTCATGTTGGACACGGCGATCCTGGCCCATGAGCAGGGCCTGAAAAATATCATTGTTTCCAATGGATTCATGAGTCCCCAGTGTATGGAAGAACTCGCGCCCGTAATCGACGCGGCCAACATTGATCTCAAGTCCTTTAATGACGGGTTCTACAGGAAGTTTTGCTCGGCCCGGCTCAAGCCCGTGCTGAGCAACCTGGTCCAACTCAAGAAGGCCGGGGTCTGGCTGGAGATCACCACCCTGCTCATCCCCGAGCACAACGACTCGTACACGGAACTGGCTGATATCGCGGTGTTCATCCACGACGAACTGGGCGCGGCCACGCCCTGGCACATCTCCCGCTTTCATCCGGATTTCCGCATGCCGCGCGTCCCGCCCACGCCCGAAGAAACCCTGGAGCGGGCCTGGGACATCGGCCGCGAGGCTGGATTGGAATACGTGTACGTGGGCAATGTGCCGGGTCATCTCGGCAACAACACGTTTTGTCCGGATTGCTGCCGCATGACCGTGTCCCGCCGGGGATTCGCCATTGCCCGCGCTGATGCGGGCGGCAAGTGCCAGAACTGTGGCCACGCCATCCCCGGTGTGGGCATGGAGGGGCTGGACTCATGATCATCGTGTACACGGGTGACGGCAAGGGCAAGACATCGGCGGCAGTGGGCCAAACCATCCGCGCTCTGGGCCGGGACATGCGCGTGGTGTTTGCCCAACTGCTCAAGCGGCCGGGACAGGCAGGGGAGCAAGCCATGCTGGCCCGCATGCTGGGAGATGATTTTCTGGCGGGCGGTCTCGGATTCCTGCGCAAGGAAGAGCAGCGGCCCGCCCACCGCAAGGCTGCCCTGGACACCCTGGCTTGGGCTGCCGGACGTTTCGACACGTCCCGGCCGGATATGCTGGTTTTGGACGAGGCGCTTTACGCCCTGAACATGCGGCTCATCGACCGGGACGACTTGACGCCCTTTGTGGCTGCAGCCCAAGCCGAGCCCCCCTGCCATCTCGTGCTTACGGGACGCGGTTTGCCGCCTGACCTGGCGGCCCGCGCCGACCTGATCACGGAAATGACGCCCATCAAGCACCCCTACGAGTCCGGGGTCCAGGCTCAAGAAGGCATCGAGTTTTAGCTGAGAACGCTTGCCTAGAAACCGGTGAATCCCAAGAGCCCGGCAGTCTCCTTGAGTTCCGGGGACGAACCCGCATTCCTCAGCCGCCAGACGCGGTTCTGCACGGGCCACCAATCCACGCTCAGCCCGATTTCCCCGCAGCGCTGAACCATGCGGCCCACTTGCCGCAACGCGTCGGTATTGGGCTCTGTTAAGAGCTCCAGCGCGTGGGCAACGATCTGTTCAGCAGCCAAATCCCGGTCCGGGTGGGTGTCACTGTGCTCGCGCAAGAAACCGACCAGGGGCGCTGCGTCTGATTCAGTGTTGAGAGCGGTTTGGCCGCAGGTGTAGGCCCAAGCCAAGGCCGGGAACAGCGCGGTCCAGTACTGGGAGAGATTCTGGGTCTGCTGGGCTTCCTGGAATTCCAGGAACATGGATGCGCCGCGCAGGGCCATGTCCTTTTGCCGCAAACGGCATGTCCGGGCCGCGTGCTCGATCATGCGCAGGGCCACGGCCTGTTGTTTGTTCCAGGGCAGGTTCGTGGGCGAGAACTCAACGCTGGGTCCGCTGGGCTTGCCCCGCTGTTGGGGAGTAATGCGAAAGGCCGTCTGAAAGGGATCACGGGATACCCCGCGCTCCCATTCCCAGGCATAGGTCTGGGCGCCCGACTCCAGAGCCCAGGTCAGGGTGGCCACCCCGGACAGGAGCGGGTCCGTGGGTTGGGCCTTGTCGATGTTGCAGGCTGCGGACACGGTCACTGCGGGCCATTCCAGCCGGTCCGGGGCGCAGCGGTCCTGTTCCGGGGTGTCGCAGCCCTTGCAGAGCCGGTCCTCGGCCCACAGGCTGAGCACGGCTCTCGCAGTCAGCGTGGCCTCGGTTTCCTGCCTGGGCAGGACCTCGGACATGTAGAGATCCTTGCCCGTGCCCTTGTCCGGGAAATTCGACCTTGCCCGCTTCATCTCGGCCAAAAACGCGGGTTCCAGGTCCGGGCCGCCAGTGTCCCGGGCCAGTTCCATGGCCCTCAAGCAAAAGGTCATGGCGTTGAGCGGCTCGATGCGCGCGAGTTCCTCGAAGAACCAGGCGCAACTGGCCATGGAGGCCAAGCCCCATTGCTGCATGCTGAGCAGCTTCCAGCCCCTGCGCTGTTCCTCCGGAGACAGCCCGTCCCGAAAGTACTCCGTGGAAAATTGTTCTTTGTTCACGCTTTTGGCCAAGACCTTGCCGTACTGGACCAGGGTCTGGCGCGGGTCCTTGAACAGCTTGGCTCCAAGCTCGAAAAAGTGCGCATCTAGCCCGGCCTTGACCTTGTCGAGGCCCGTGCGCAGGGGCTCGCGCCATTTCTGGTTCCAGCCCTCGCCGCCGCCGGTGGTGCAGCCGCAATCCGAGCGCCAGCGTTCCACCCCGTGTACGCAGCTCCAGGACGAGGGCTCGTGCAATTGCGCCTTCCAGGTCGGGGGATGGGCCGCCAAATACGCAGCGTAGTTGATCAATTCGATATTGTCGCGGCCTTGCCTGGCCTGGTCCAGCACGTACCCCAAGGCCATTTCGCCAAAAGCGAAGTGGTGGCCGTAGGTTTCGCCGTCCGTGCCCAGGGAGAGCAGGGCAGGGCGGCTGTCCGGTGAAGCGTATGATTGGGGTAAGGCCCCTTGGATACGCCGCCAAAAGCGCTCCCCGTCCTCAAGCAGCCGTTCAAAGGCCACGGCCTGGGACACGGGGCCGTCGTAAAAGAACGCGGCCACGCTTTTGCCCGAGGGAAGCTCCACCTCGTAGGGCCGCAGGATGTCCAGGCTGCCTTGATCCACGGGCCGCCACTCCTTGGAGTCCGGCGCACGCAGGGCCTTGGCCTGGCGCGGGGCCAGCACCACAAAGGAGATGCCGGCCTTGGCCAGGACCTCCAGGGTTGCCGTGTCCACGGCGGCCTCGGACAACCACATGCCTTGGGGAGCGCGGCCGAAGCGGGCCTGGAAATCGTCGATTGCCCACGCCACCTCCACCTCCTTGTCCAGGTCCGAGGCCAGGGGCAGAATCAGGTGGTGATAGACCTGGGCCATGGCGTTGCCGTGGCCCCAGCGCTCTTGGCTGGCCCGGTCGCCTTCGATGATGCGCTGGTAGGTGGACGGGTCCGCGGTCTCCAGCCACTTGAACAGGGTGGGGCCGAAATTGAAGCTGATATATTCGTAGAGATTGAGGATTTCCCGGATGCGGCCCTCGCCGTCGAGCAGGCGGCACCAGGCCATGGGCGCGTAACTCTCGCGGTTGATGCGCTCGTTCCAATGGCGCATGGGCGCGGCGCTGCCCTCGGGCATGATGGAGTCCACCCAAGGGTCTTCCCTGGGCGGCTGGTAAAAGTGGCCGTGGATGCAGAGCTGGCGTTTCATGCGGTCCTCCCGTGCCATTTCCTACCGCAAAACAGGGGATGGGGAAAGGAGGCCCTTGGGGCAAGGCACGACAAAGCGGCCGCTGCACGAGGCAACGGCCGCTTGAATGCCATCGGTGGGGTTAGGCCCGGGCCGCTTGGGCGTTGGGCTCCACCGGAGCGGTCTCCGGCCCCATGGACGTGGCCTGGACCATGGCCAGCTCGTCAATGGAAAAGACCTTGTTGATGTCCAGGATGATGATGAAACTTTCGTCCTGCTTGCCCATGCCTTTGATGAAATTTGCGTCGATGGAAGTACCCATCTTGGGCGGCGGGTCGATTTTGTCCGGACTCATCTCAAAGACTTCGCGCACCGAGTCGGCCACCGCGCCCATGACCACGGGTTCGCCGTCCACCACCACCTCCACGATGATGATGCAGGTGTTGACCGTGTCCTCGGCCCGATCCATGCCGAATTTGACTCGCATGTCCACCACGGGCACGGCATGGCCGCGCAGGTTGATCACCCCGCGCATGAACTCGGGCGTGCGCGGGATTTTGGTCACCGTGGTCAATTCCAGGACCTCGCGCACCGTGGCGATGTCCAGGGCAAACACCTCGTCCCCCAAGGTGAAGGTCAAATATTGATTGGTGTCGACGCCGTTTTCTTCTGCCATGTTCTTCCCCCCAATGCTGGAAGTTTGTTGCCAGTTTGCAACATACGCTAAATCAGCGTGGAAAATCAAGGGGGAGTTCCCCTTTTCCGGGCACTTCCGGAACTATTTTCTCCAGGGTCCATGCCCTTGCCAAGAAAGGCCATTAACCGACCAGTGCGCTTGGTTATTCTCTTCGGACTCATCCCTGCTCCCTCTGGTCTAAAGAAGAACAGGGATCAAGCCGAATCGACAAGAGGTAGAGATGATGCCTGCTGGAAAAGGTTTCCCTGGAGGCGCGGGAGGTGCTCGTGGCGTTTAGCGGGCAGCAAGGCTTGGAAAGGCGCGTTTCAGAGGGAAAGTTCAGTGTCCAGGGGAGGCAAGTCCTGGTGAAGGAAAGCATGGAAAGCTTGTTTGGCGTGGACCGCAGCGGGCAACATGGTCAAGATCCGGTTGGGACGCAGTGAAAATTGCGCGGAGCAAGGGGCTCGTGTATACTTGCTGATCCTGGAGACCCCATGAAAATCGACCCCAATGCCGTTGAATTCAAAAAAAGCGATGAACTGAATCTTGAACTGGGCGCCAATGTCTTGGTGGAGCCCTATGGCGGTGCGGGGCTGCAGTTTCGCACCGAGTTCGTGGGCATGTTCAAGGGGCGGTACGTGGCCGTGCGGTTGCCCGTGACCCGCAAGATCCTCGATGCCTTGCCTTCCAATCGCTTGGTCAACCTCCGCTTCCTGCAGACAGGGGGCGTGGTCTGCGGCTTCCAGGCCGAAGTGGCGCACATCATGGTCCGGCCTTTTCCCATCCTGTTCGTGGACTACCCCGAATCCATCGAGGTCTTTCACCTGCGCAAGCACGACCGGGTCATGTGCTACCTTCCCGTGGCCCTGTTCATGGACGGGGAAGAGGTCAAGGGTGTGATCACGGACATCTCCACGGGCGGCTGCCGCGTGTTTCTCGATGACGGAGCCGTATCGGGCCTGCCCAAGACCGAAAAGGACGCGGAGCTTTCCTGCTTGTTCACCCTGTCCGACTCCAACATGGAAGTACTGGTCAACGGCGTGATCCGGACCGTGGAAGACCAAAAGCAAGGCGTGGTCCTGGGCCTGGGTTTTATCGAGCCCACCGAGGAGGTGGTCGAAGCCGTGGGCCAGTATGTGGCCGTGGTCAAGGAACACCTGGGCGAGTAGCTTTCCTGCCTTTCCTTACTTTCCCCATTTTTTCAAAAAAAGTGTTGACTCGTCCGTCTGTTTGAGTATGCTTTTATAAACAAATTTTTAATTTTTGTTTACATGGAAAGAACCGGCATGAAGAGCAGTGAACCCGCAACCAACCAACGCATCCTGGCCTCGGCCAGGGAAGTGTTTCTGGAAAAAGGCTTCCGTTCGGCCACGGTGCGCGAGATCGCGGTGCGCGCCAAGGCCAACATCGCGTCCATCCACTACCATTTCCAGGACAAGGAGACCTTGTACCTGACCGTGATCGACGATTTCCTGGCCGGCTTGTTCGACAAGTATCCCGCAAACAACGGGAAGGAGCGTTCCCTGCCTCCGGAGCAAAGGCTCGCGGCCTTTGTGCGTTCGTTCATGCTGCGGATCTACATGGGGGCCAAGACCTCCGAGGACAAGACCATGATCCGTTTGGCCGCGCGGGAGTTCAGCTCGCCGAGCACGCCCTTGCCCCTGTTGGCGGACCGGCGCATCTCCCCCATGGTCGTGACCCTGCACGAGATTATCGACGCCTTGCTGGGCCTGGAAACGCCCAAGCGCATCAAGGCCTTGTGCGTTTCCGCCGTGTGGGGGCAATGCATGCACCACGCCCACTTCGCCACGCCGGTCACGGCCGGGGTGCTGCCGGACAATCCTTCCCAAGATGAAGTCGAGGCGTTGGCCGATGATATTTCCTGCTTTTCCCTGAGCGGGATTCAAGGTATACTCAACAAGTACGGTATTTCTCCCAGTCACGGGGTTCCCTGGACGGCCCAAGCAATGGGCGCGGGGACTGAAACCGGACACCTTGAAAAAGGTAGCCACAAACCCGAAAGCAGCCTTCCCGGCCATCGGCAATGACCGAAGCGGCCGAAAAGAAGAAGGAGGAAACAACAATGCGTAAGTTAATCATAGTACTCATGATCGGTGTTCTGGCCTTTGCGGCCGGATGCAGGACCCACTCCGCGTCTTCCTATTCCCGTAACGAAATGGGCCGGGCATCCTTTGTGGATTCCGGCACGGTGCTCTCCGTGCGTATCGTGGACATCGAAGGAACCAACTCCGGCATCGGCACGGCAACGGGCGCGGCAGCAGGCGCAGTGGCCGGCTCCTACATCGGCGGCGACGTCCGCTCCAACATCCTGGGTGCCATTGGCGGCGCTGTGGTTGGCGGCGCGGTCGGTTACGTGGCTGAGGAAGCCATCACTTCGGGCCAGGCCTTTGAGGTCACCGTGCGCAACGACAACGGACAGGTATTTGCCGTGGTCCAGGACAGCAACGAGAACCTCATGCCCGGCGACCGCGTCCTGGTCATGGACAACGGCCAGTCCGTACGCGTGGTGCGCGACACCCAAGGCGTGGGCAACCAAGGCACCACAACCGGCGGCCCCACTTACTACGACCAGAATACCGCGCCCCCGCCTCCGGCAGGTTACTAAGCCACTTGACCATCACTGCGGGCGGGTTCCTGAAACCCGCCCGCTTTTTTTTTCGAGCGTGAATGAGAAAAGGGAAGCAATTGTTTCGGGCTATTGACAATTCCCTGTCCCCTCCGGGATACTCCTTCCAATTCGACAATACCCCATAGGGTTGTGGACACGCTTTTTTCGGGGGGCCCGTATCCCAGCCGATCGTCCTCGCATCTCCCCGGCCCCTGAAACAGGAGACTTTCATGGAATATGCCTTTGCCCAGCGCATGGCCTCGGCGCACCGGTCTTTTATACGAGAGATCCTCAAAGTCACGGCGGAACCCGATGTGATTTCCTTTGCCGGAGGATTGCCCAACCCCGAGCTGTTCCCCTTTCGCGGCGCGGCGCGGGCCGCATCCGTGGTTTTGGGCAGCGCTTGGGGGCCGGAGCCGCCGTCGCCGCCTGTGCTGCAGTACTCCACCACCGAAGGGTTTCCCGGCCTGAGACAGTGGATAGCAGCCAGGTACAAGAGCAAAGGGCTTACTGTGGACGCCGAGGACATCCTTATCACCACGGGCTCCCAGCAGGGCCTCGACCTGTTGGCCAAGGTGTTCTTGGATGCGGGAGATCCCGTGGTCATCGAGCGTCCCGGCTATTTGGGCGCGATCCAGGCCTTTTCCTTGTTCGAGCCGGTGTTCCGGGGCGTGGAGCTTCAGGACGACGGACCGGACCTCGAACAATTGGCCAGGGCCCTTGACGGTACGGGCGAGCAGGGCGGCCCGGCCAAGCTCTTTTACGCGGTGACCAATTTCCAGAACCCCTCGGGCCTGACCTATTCCAAGGCCAAGCGCGAGGCCGTGGCCCAGTTGCTCAAGGAACGCTCCGCCATCTTTGTGGAAGACGATCCCTACGGCGAACTGCGGTTTTCCGGGGAGCCGCTGCAGCCCTTGTGCGCGCCGGTCATGGAGCGGAGCATATTGCTGGGGTCCTTTTCCAAGGTGGCTGCGCCGGGATTTCGCGTGGGCTGGCTGGTGGCTCCTCCAGAAATCCGGGAGAAACTGGTCATTGCCAAGCAGGCCGCGGACCTGCACACCTCCACCCTGACCCAGCGTATCCTGTTCCAATACCTTGAGGAAAACCATATCGACGACCACATTGAGTTGATCCGCGAGCGCTACGGTAAGCAGCGCGACGTGATGGTCGCGGCCATGGAGGAGCACCTGCCCCGGTCCGTGTCCTTCACCCGGCCCGAAGGCGGCATGTTCCTCTGGGCCACCCTGCCGCCGGGAATTTCTTCCCTGGAGCTCTTTGACAAGGCCATTGCGTGCAAGGTGGCCTTTGTGCCGGGCACGCCGTTTTACCCGGCCAATGCCCAAGGAGAACCCCAAGGAGGCCGCGACACCTTGCGCCTCAACTTCTCCAATACGGACGAGGAGCGGATCAAGGTCGGCATTGCCCGGCTCGGCGAGTGCTTTTCATCCCTGGGCGCGGCCTGATCCTTTTCGATGCTTGTAGTGGCGCGACACATGCGGGGGAGGGTGCGTTCTTCAGCTTACGCCTTGGGCGCGGCCCTGGCGGCTCTGCTGTTAGCCGCGATATGGACGGGCCCGGCTCGCGCCGCCGGGGAAACCATCACCTTTTTCAGCAGCCACGTGAGCGTTCAGCGCGACGGCTCGGTGCGGGTCACCGAGACCATAACCGTGAAATGCCGGGGCCGGCTGGTGCGCCAGGGCATCAGGCGCGAGTTCCCCGCGAGGTATGTCACTCGCTTGGGACAAGAACTGCGGTTGCGGATCAGGGTGCGCCAGGTCCTGCGCAACGGGGAAGAAGAGACCTTCACCCTGGTGCGCGGCTCGGACGAGACCGTGCTGGCCACGGGCAGGCAAGGGGAGCTCCTGGAATGGGGCGAACACACCTACACCCTGGTCTATGAGGCTGACCGCCAGGTGGCGCATCACGAGCGGCTGGACGAGCTGTTTTGGCCCGTGACTGGATACGGCTGGGAACTGATCATCGACCAGGCCGAGGCCGTGGTGGAGCTGCCCGTGCTGGCAGGGATCCAGGATGCGGGAGCGTACACGGGTTCCCAGGGCGCCGGCGGCCGGGATTTTCACATGGAGTATGACGCCGGGGGCAACCCCGTGTTCGTGACCACCCGCCGCATCTATCCCGGCGACGGCCTGAGCGTAAGGCTCACCTGGCCCAAGGGGTTCGTGATCCGGCCCGACTTCATGACCCGCACCTTCTATTCCTTGCGTAACCATTTTTTTGTGTATGTGGCGGCCTTGTTGCTGCTGGTGTCCTTGTGGCGGCTGCGGGTCCGGCTGCGCGGGGCGGAACCGTCCCAGGTCCGTCTGTCGCCAGCGCTCGCGGATTTGGCAGCCCATGGTTGCTTGACCGAGGCCTCGGCGCTCGGGGCCTTGATCGGCTTGGCCCAAGCCAGGGCCCTACGCATCGATGCCGGCGGCAACGGCTTGACTCTGGCCAAGGGGGAACGCTCTCCTGTGGACGGCCTGGGGCCTGGCCAGGATCGCTGGCAATGGTTCGGCCTGGCCGAGTTTGGGACCGGCCTGTTTGCCCGTGGGAGCGAAGTCCCCCTGCAAGGCCCCAGCACGGCCCTGGCCCGGGCGCTGAACTTACTGGAGCGCGCCGCGCGCAAGGACTTGGGCCGCAAGATACGCGCCGTGTTGCGGCTGCGCGAACTATACGCCGCGCCGTGGCTGGTGGTGGCGTGTTTGGGCTTGTCCGCCACCGAACCCTGGTTCGGGGTGGGGGTGGCCCTGGCCTTGGCCGGAGCAATCGTACTGGGATATGGAGTGGTGGGCTGGTTCTTCCGGTCCTGGGGCCGGGTGTTGCGCAACCGTCCGGGTTCTTTGCTCTCTGCTTTGGCCGCGTCGGCGATTTTGGTTCCGGTGGTGTCGGGCGGTCTTGTAGGCGGATGGTTTTTCGTTCAGGAATTTTCCTGGATCGCGTACCTGCTCTTTGCCGGAGCCATGGGTGGGACCATGTGGTTGCCCTGGCGCTGGGCGCGGCATAAGGTGCTGCGGGGCCCTCAAGCCGAGGCGGCCATCGCCGGGCTCAGGCGGGAGTTTGCCGGAGCGGAATACCAGGACAGGCCCCTGTGGGAATCCTCCCTGGGCATTGCGGTGTATGCTCCGGTTTTGGGCATGCTGGACGCCGGGACCCGTGAGTTGGCCGAAGGAGTGGCCCGGGCCTTGGGCGCTGAGCCGCGCTCCACAGCCTGATGCGAGGCAAACGTATTCAGCGAAAAAAAAGGCCGCCTTCTCCAGGGAAGGCGGCCTTGTCGCTTGGGGGAGGGGGCGGCTAGAAGCGCTCGAAGTCTTCGTCGTCCGCGTCCGGGGTAACGGAGTCGTTCATGTCCAGGGACATGCCGTTTTCCTTGGGCGGCGGGCCTTGGGGCAGGGCCTTGGGCTTGGCCCGGGCAGTCCTGGCCGTTGCCGTGTAGGTCATGGTGCCGACCCGGAAAAAGGCCATGGTGGACATGAGCTGTTCGGCCTGGCTGGACAGTTCTTCCGAAGTGGAGGCCATTTCCTCGGAAGCCGAGGCGTTTTGCTGCACCACTTGGTCCAGTTGCTGGATGGACTTGTTGATTTGCTCGGCGCCCGAGTTCTGCTCGTTGGACGCGGCCGCGATTTCCTGCACCAGTTCAGCGGTGCGCTGGATGTTGGGCACGATTTCCTTGAGCATGACCCCGGCCTTTTCCGCGATGTCCACGCTGCTGGAGGACAGGTCGCTGATCTCGTTGGCTGCGGTGCCGCTGCGTTCGGCCAGCTTGCGCACCTCGGCGGCCACAACCGCGAAACCCTTGCCGTGTTCACCGGCGCGGGCAGCCTCGATGGCCGCGTTAAGCGCGAGCAGGTTGGTCTGGCGCGCGATTTCCTCGATAATCGAGATCTTTTCCGCGATCTCCTTCATGGCCCCCACGGTCTTGTCCACGGCTTCGCCGCCTTCCTGGGCGTCCTGGGCCGCCTTGTTGGAGATCTTTTCGGTCTGCTGGGCGTTGTCCGCGTTCTGGCGGATGTTGGCGGCCATCTCTTCCATGGACGAGGAAATTTCCTCCACGCTGGCCGCTTGTTCCGTCGCGCCCTGGGACATGTTTTGGGCCGAGGCGCTCATCTCCTCGCTGCCAGAAGCCACGTTGTCCGAGGCGGATTGGACTTCGGCCACCACCTCCCGGAGTTTGGCCACCATCTCGTTGAGGGCTGCGGCCAGGATGCCGATCTCGTCCTTTTGCTTGATGTCCAGTTCCTTGGAAAAGTCGCCATCGGCCATGCCGTTGGCGAACTGAACGCTCTTGAAGATGGGCCGGGTAATGGCCCGGGTCAGGATGATGCCCAAGACCAGGGCGAGAAACACACCTGCGCCCATGCCGACCATGGCGATCATGCTGCCTGTGGAGGCATCCTCCTTGGCTTGCTCCACGGCAGCTTCAGCGTGAGCGCCTTCGATGTTGCTGAGCTCTTCCACGGCGTTCATGACTTCTTCCTGGGGCACGACCGCCTGGACCAGGAGCAGTTGGCCCATATCATTGAACAAGTCGACGGATATCTGGGCTTCTTCCCGCATCTGGCCGAAAATGGCGAATACCTGTTCCGCTGCAGGCAGCATGTCATTGGAGAAAACATTGGCGGCCTGCTCGG
>QZKZ01000279.1 GCA_004796465.1 Desulfovibrio sp. | reverse complement strand
GACACGCCCACGGGCAAAGCGCGGCAAAAGGAGACGAGGGGCATGGGATGGTGGCCCTGGGAAAAGGGCAGGGGCAGCTTGGCCCGGCGCATGGCCCGCTCGAACAGGGCTTGCAGCTCCAACTGGCTCACAAAGGCGGCAGGCCCCTGTTTGGCGTACCAGAGCCGGATGTGCGCGGCCTTGCGTGTCAGCTCCTCGCGCAGCTTGGGCGGGGCGGGTTTGCGGCCCGGCGGGGGGGGTGGTGGCGCTTCGCTGGGAACGGGTACATCGCTTTCCGGTTGGGAAACTTCCTGGTCGCGGGCCGCTTGGTTGAGCCGGGGCTGGATGTCCTTGTGGGCCTGGGCCGTGAGACGGCTCGTGAAGCCCATGTGCGTGCACACGCCGCAGCCCGAGCAGGCGCCGTAGCGGCAGTCCTCGGTGGCCGCGCCCTTGAGGGCCTTGGTCCGCTCCCGCAACAGGAACTTCTTGTCCACCCCGATGTTGATGTGGTCCCAGGGCAAGGGGCTGTCCAGATCGCGGGCAGCCAAGTACTCGTCCGGATTCACGCCACATTCGGCCATGGCCTCCAGCCACAGGTCCAAGCGCAGGGTGTCGGTCCAACTCGTGAACAGCGCGCCCTTGTGAAAGGCCCGCTCCACCACCTCGGCCAGTTTGCGGTCCCCGCGCGAAAACACGCCTTCCAGGAAACTGGCCTCAGGCTCGTGCCAGCGCATGGTGAGGCGCTTGTGGCGCGAAAACTGGTCCTTGAGCAGGAATATCCGCTCCCTGGTCTCTTGTTGGGAGAGCTGGCGTTCCCATTGAAAGGGCGTGTGCGGCTTGGGCACGAAGGGTGAAATTGCCGCCGTGACCTGGAGCCTGCCCGGCAGCTTGCCTGCCTCGTTTCTGCCCGTATCCAGCACCTTGAGGCAGAGTTGGGGAATGACCAGCAGGTCTTCCTCGGTTTCCGTGGGCAAGCCGATCATGAAATACAGCTTCACGTGCTGCCAGCCGTGGGAAAACAGGGTGCGGGTGTGATCGAGCAGTTCTTCCTCTGTGATGCCCTTGTTGATCACGGCCCTGAGCCGGTCCGTGCCTGCTTCCGGGGCAATGGTCGCGCCCGTGCGCCGGAGCCCGGCCATGGCCCGCAAGATGTCCTCGTTGACCGACCCGGCCCGCAGTGAAGGCAAGGACACGGAGACCTGTTCGGCGCGGCACTTTTCAAGGCTTTGGGTGAACAGCCCGGCCAAGGCGGAAAAATCCCCGGCGCTCAGGGAGAGAAAAGAAATCTCAGAGTGGCCCGAAGTGTCCAGGCCCTGGCCGAGCAAGGTGTCGAGGCCGGCCAAACTGCGTTCCCGCGCCGGGCGGTAGACCATGCCCGCGTGGCAAAAGCGGCAACCCCTCGTGCAGCCCCGGGCGATCTCCAGGGTGTAGCGGTCGTGCACCGCGCCGAACGGCTGCACCGGGTTGGTGGGATAGGGCGCGGTGTCCAGGTCCTCGATCACGCGGCGCTCAACCGTCTCTTGGTCCATGCCGGGAACATAGATCCCGGGCAGTTCGGTCAGCTTGGCGAGCAGGTCCCGTTTTGACAGGCGCTCTTCCTTGGCGCGGGCCACTTCAGCCATGACCTCGCACAGCACTTCCTCGCCGTCGCCCAGGACCAGGCAATCCAGGAAAGGGACCAGGGGCTCGGCATTGAGCGCCACGCCGCCGCCCGCCAGCACCAGGGGGCTGGTCCAGTCCCGATTGTCCAGGTCGCGGTCCTGGGAACGCAGGGCCATCCCGCCCAGCTCCAGCATATACAGGACGTTCGTAAAACAGAGCTCGTGGGTGAGGTGGAATCCCAGGACGTCCACATCTTTCAGCGTGGTGTCGCTCTCCAGGGTGGAGAGAAAAAAGCCCTGGTCGCGAAGGATGGCTGCGGCCTCTTCCGAGGGCGCGAACACGCGTTCGGCCTGGAACCCGGGATGTTGGTTCACCGCATGGTACAGGATGGCCATGCCCGTGTAGGACATGCCGATTTCGTAGAGGTCGGGAAAGGCCAGGGCCAGCCGGGCCTTGACAGTAGCGGGGTCCTTGCGCGCGGTCCCGTGTTCCGCACCTGAGAAGTGGCTCGGTCTGGGCAACAGGGGCAATGCAGCACGCATGGAAGTGGGGCGGCTTGGCCGCAAAAATGCTTATCCCTGGCGGCGCGCTTAAGGAACGCCGCCAGGGGAAAGAGCTACTTTTTCAGGATGTCGGAGAACGAGGGAGAGCCGCCTTGGGCCTTGGCCGCCAAGTCGAGGTTGCGAAGCGCCCCGGGCGAGGAAATGGTCAGGTTGCTCGAAGCCTGCAAATACTTGGATTGCAGGTCCTCGGGATACGTGGAGTATTCGTAGAGCACGTGCTCCAGGGAAATATCGCCTTTGATGTCCTGCTCAAAGGGGTAGCCATAGGGCAGGATGAGCATCTGCACGCCTTGCTCCGTGGGCACGGTCTGCAGCAGGGCCACTTCCTTGAGCTTGCCTTCGTCAGGGGCGTGCTTGCCGATGACCATCTCGCCGTTGATCAGCTTCATGAGTTTGATGTCTTGAGCCATGAAAGTCTCCTTATAGGCGTCTTCTTGTTGACGGTACCGAGTACCTAGGGGCTCGACCGGTCGCTGTCAAGACCGCTCCACGGAATTCTCCTCGGCCCGTGTCGCGGGTTCGCGGGGAATGAGCGGCAGGACCAGGGGCGACAAGGCAATGGACACGCCGATGAAGATGAAGCCCACGTGAAAGGCGTTGCGGTCACCGAGCCAGCCCAACATGGCCGGGACAAGGCCAAAGCCGGAGATGATCGCCGTGGGAATGATCAGGGAGATGGCCAGGCTGCGGGACTGGGGCGGAAAATGGTGGGAAAGCAAGGCAAAACCCGCGGCAAAGTAGCAGACCGAAAACACGGGTTGGGCCAGGATCGCACCGAACAGCCATGGCCCATGGCATATGCCGATGAGGATCGTGGCCAAGCCGGTCAGGGGCATGGTCACGGCAATGGTGGTTTTCGAGCCCACCTTGTCCACGGCCCAGCCCGCGAAAAAGGCCACCAGGGGCGTGAGCAGCCGGGACAGGGACAGCAACTTGTTGGCCTCGGCCGGTTCCATGGAGTGGGCGTCCACCAGATAGAGCGGCAGTACGCTGTAGGGGGCCATGGACCCGGAAATGGCCAGGCTGAACAGAATGGCCAGGACCCAGAAAATGGGCTGAAGCATCAACTCGCGGGCAGCGGAAAAGCTGGGCGCATCGGAGCGGAATTCGCCGCCCCTGCCGAACAGGGCGAAGAGCACGCTCATGACCAGGGAGGCCACGCCCAAGGTGGCCAGGGCCGTGCGCCAGGTGGCGAAATCCAGGAAAAATTGGGCAATGAGCGGGGAAAGGATCAGGCTCAGGTTTGGAGCCAGTTCGTGCACGGCAATGGCCTTGCCCAGGTCCTTGGGCGCCACCAGGGAGGTCACGGCGGATACGCCCGAGGGCAGATACAACCCGCCGCACATGCCGAAGGCCACCAGCAGGACCTCAAAAAGCACAACGGAGTGGCACACGGACAGGGCCAAAAGCACCACGCCCATGACCAGGGGCATGAGCGCGATGGTCCGGCGGTGGGAAATGCGGCTGTTGACGAAACCCGCGACCAGGAGCGTGAACCCGTAGCCCAGGGACACGTCCAGGAAAAAGCGGCCCGCCCTGGCATGGGTAATGCCCAGTTCCAATTCCAGGGGCACCATGATCGGGGAAAAAATAGTGCGGCCCACGAAATTCAAGAAGAAAATCGCGGCAATGAACAGCAGCCAAGGCGCGGCCTTGGGAAACGACAGGGGGGCTGGGGCGTGCATAAACTCTTATTCTTGGATGAGGCTGGGCAGGATGCGCTGCATGGCCGCGCGGACCTGGTCCGGTTGCCAATGGACCAGTTCGTCCAGGCCGTACCCTTCGCGGACCAGGGTGAACACGATGAACTCGCCGAGGTAGTAGCCTGCTCCCGGGGGAAGGTCCAGGGAATTTTCCTCCATGCCCACGAAGGCCCGGCGCAGAGTCAGGTCCGTGGAGTCCAGCCGGGCCAGGAGGAAGCGGGCCAGATCAGAGCGGCGGTCCTCTATGGCCAACATGCGATCCGGCGCGAAACCCATGTAATCGCCCAGGCTGCTGCCCGGAAACATCTCCTGGGACGCGACAACGGCCATGCCCTCGGCCCAGATAATGCGGAACAGCTCGCCCACGGGCGAAAAATGGTGGAAGTGGTGGATGTGGAAGTGCTCGTGGGCCAGGACAATGTCCAGGCGGTCCGTGTCCGGCTGAAAACGCTCCATGCCCATGGCCAGCACGGTCTCGCCGTTCAGGGTCACGGCCTTGCCGCTGAAGCTGAAGGCCACCAAGAGGTAGACATCGCAATCCAGGACGGCGTCGGGGAACCGCTCGAACAGACGGTTGCGGGCGTTGATGGCCCGGACGGGAGCCACGTTGGCCAAACGGCGCAGGGTCTCGGTCCGGGGCCAGATCTCGGTCCAAAAGCGAATCATGCAGTCCTGGCGGTAGTCGTGGCGCAGTTCGCCTGTGTAGCCCCGGTAAATCACGGTGTTGAATAGATCGGGGTAAGGAGTTTCCAACATCTCGGCCCACAACATTTCGCGGCCTTGGGCGTCCAGGTCTTGTCCGGCCTCGCCATAGGCAATGAACAGGTCGGTCAGGTTGTGGATGTGGCGGCCGTCCACCAGGGGGAAGACGTGGTCGGGCAGTTCCGCGTCCTGGCCAGAGACGGACAAGGGGAGCCCCACCAGTGCGGCGAGCAAGGTCAAGGAGAAAACAAGGCAGAGGGAACCGCGCATGGTCGACCTGGGCAGGACAAAGTTATTCCACGGGACGGGGCGGAGGCAAGGGGGCCAAGGTGCGGGACGTGGACCCGCAGGCCAAGGCCCGGGCCAGGACCTGGGCGGGTTGGTATTCGTCCTCAGCCAAGGGGGCCACGCGCTGAAAGGCTTCCAGACCATAGCCCTGGCTGGCCAGGGCCGCCAGGTGCGCGGCCACGATCATTCCGCTGACCCTTTCCGGCAAAACAGCCAATTCCTCGGCCTCAGGACCCAAGGGCAGGGGCAGAGCGCCCGGTTCGACAACCGAAACCAGGGCCTCGACCCGCAAGCCGCCGATGTCCTCGATGGAGAGCGTGTACGCGCCGGGCTCCAGGGCCAGGGGCTCGGCGGAAAAGCTGGTGGAGCGCAGGTCGGCCGCTGCGAGCAGGGTCACGGAGTCCGCGTTGCGGACCAGGGTCACGGCGTAGGGGCCGTAGCCGCCTTTCCAGGCCAGGTGCAGGGGCCGCTCTCCAGCGCCCAGGTACAAGGGCTGGGCTTCGAGTAAAGGCGCGTTGAGCTGGTCCACCCGGTCCAGATCCGGGCAGAGGTCCACGTTTTCGCCGTAAGCGCGGGACGAGGCGCTGACCATGGACGAGGCCTGCTCCTCCTGCTCAAG
>QZKZ01000237.1 GCA_004796465.1 Desulfovibrio sp. | reverse complement strand
GGCGTGGACCTGCTCACCGTGGCCGGGCACAAGATGTATGCGCCCAAGGGCGTGGGCGCACTCTATGTGTGGCCAGGCATGACCATCGAACCCATGGTGTTCGGCGGCGGCCAGGAGGGCGGGCTGCGGCCTGGCACGGAAAACGTGCCCTACATCGTGGGGTTGGGCAAGGCGGCTGAGCTGGCCCTGACCGACATCGCCCAGGAGGCCGAGTCCCAGGTGGAGATTCGCCGGCTCATGGAGGCCGCCCTGACCGATTTGTGGGACCCGGGCGTGGTGGTCTACGGCAAGTCCGCGCCCCGTTTGCCCAACACCGTGTACTGCGGTTTCCGTAAACTCAACGCCGGAGACATCCTGTCCGGGCTCATGGCCAGGGACGTGGCCGTGTCCGGCGGCGCGGCCTGCCACGGCGACGGCACAGACATTTCCTATGTCCTGGAGGCCATGGGCGCGCCCCTGGACGTGGCTCCGGGCACCATTCGTTTTTCCTGGGGCCGCTCCACCTCGACCATGATGGCGCTGGATTTGCTCAAGCGGTTGGGGGACGTTCTGGATGAGTTGGGTGGGGAGGGGTAGGTGGACACGGCCTAAAGCGCCGAATACTTGCCCTTAAGCTCCTTGCTCACGGTTTCCTGCCGGAACCTCTGCACGTATTCCCGGCCCTTGGCTGCAAAGCCTTGGGCCGGTGCTTTTTTCTATTGCGTGGCAGGCTCATGTTGCCAGGGGCAATGCTTCCAACTCAGGTCGCGCTTCGTGCCGGGAAATGTGGTAACCGCCAAGGGAAGAACTCCAGTAGCCTTGAATTTCTCTGCAAAGCTGCTACAAAGAAAATAGTGCGTTATTTGTTGGGGTACCTCACGTCTTGTGAAGGCAACGGTTACACCATCCCTTGGAGTTTTCCATGTCCTTTTCCCTTATTGGACGTATGCCCATCAGGTATAAAATTCTGTTGCCCAGCGCCCTTTTTGTGATCCTGCTCTTGGGCGTGGGCGCCATGTACCTGGACTCCTCGGCAATGATCAGCGATTTGCGCGAGAGCCAAACCGAGCTGTCCGGCTTGGCCCAGGAGGTCCGGGACATGGCCCTGACCGTGGAGGCGTATCTCTCGGGCCAAGGCGACCACGCCATGGTGGACGCGCTCCTTGCCGGACTCATGGACCATGTGCCGGATGGCGAGCTTAAATCAAGTCTTGTTGCCGTGCGCAACGACTTGGCTGAATATGAAGCTTTGGTGAAGGACAATACGGCCCTTGAGGAAGAAATCTTCGCCCATGCCCGAGTTTCCTTGGAACAATCCCAGAGTTTCCTGGCAACCATTTCCGAACGACTGGCCGACGAGACCGCCCGCAACTCGGTGAGCACCCTGGAGCGCTTGGTCATTGCCGGGGCCAGCGTGAATACCGAATCCAACTATGAGGCCATGGTCCTGTTCCTGCAACTGAAACAGGACAGTTCCCGCAAAGATGAACTCCTTGGTTTCCTGGATATTCTTCTTGAGAACGTGGAAAAGGACATCGAACTTCTCGAGAGCACTTCCTTTCAGGGCATGGCCGTGGCTTCCCGTGACAGCGTTCTGATTATTCGGGATCTCTCAACCACGTTCATCGCCAATGTGGAGACCCAGTCCGTTTTGGGCGAGACGATACATGCTAAGCTGGAGAACAGCCTGAGCGCGATCGACGCCTTGAGCACCGCGCAGAGCGAGAATTTCATGGCCACGGTTTCCAGCTATTTGCGCACCCTGGTCATTGCCTTGGCGGTCATCGCCGTAATCGGAACCATCCTGGGCCTGCTCACGACCCGGACCATCACCAGGCCCCTGCGCAAGATGATCGTTTTCAGCAATGCCGTTGGGCAAGGCGACTACAACCACGAACTGGACATTCATCAAAAGGATGAAGTGGGCACCCTTGCCAAGTCCTTTCAGGACATGACGCGCAACTTGCAGTACTCCATGGATGACGTGGCCCGGCAGACCGCTATTGCCGAGGATAAAGCGACCCTGGCCGAGGATGCTTTGGAGGAAGCGCACGCAGCCCAGGAAAAGGCCAAACGCGCCACCCGCGAGGGCATGCTCCAGGCAGCGGAGCAGCTTGAGGGCATTGTCGAGCAGATCACTTCGGCCTCCACCGAGCTTTCCGCGCAGGTCGGGGAGTCCCGGGAAGGAGCCTCGATCCAATCACAACGGGCCACCGAGGCCTCCACGGCCATGGAAGAGATGAACGCCTCCATGATTGAAGTGGCGGGCAACGCCTCCAGCGCTGCGGAAAACGCCGACAAGGCGCGGGAAATAACCGATCAGGGCGAACAGATCATGGAGCAGGTGGTGACTTCCGTCGGCAGATTGAACAACACCGCCGAGACCTTGAAATCCGGCCTGGATGATCTGGGGCAACAAGCCGACGCCATTGGCCAGATCATGAACGTGATCACGGACATCGCGGACCAGACCAACTTGCTGGCCCTGAACGCGGCCATTGAAGCGGCCAGGGCAGGAGAAGCGGGTCGGGGGTTCGCAGTGGTTGCCGACGAGGTGCGCAAGCTAGCGGAAAAGACCATGGCTGCGACCAAGGAGGTCGGCGAATCCATTGACGCCATTCAGCAAGGGACCACAACCAGCATCGCCAACATGCAGGAGACTATATCCACGGTATCCGAAAGCACGGAACTGGCGGGCAAGGCGGGTGAATCCTTGCGCTCCATCCGTTCCATGGTGGATTCGACTGCTGATCAGGTGCGTTCCATTGCAGCCGCCAGCGAGGAGCAGTCAGCTGCGTCCGAGCAGATCACCACCAGCAGTTCCGAGGTCAACCGCATTGCCACGGAGACGGTCAGCGCCATGGAGCAGTCGGCCGAAGCCATGGACGCCTTGGCGGCATTGGCCGAGGAACTCAAAGGACTCATCAATAATTTGAAGCAAATCGGCTGAATCAACAGCGCCCCTAAAGCGCCGAATACGTCCCCATAAGCTCCTTGCTCACGGTTTCCAGCCCAAACCTCTGCACGTATTCACGGCCCTTGGCCGCCAAGTCCCGGGCCAGGGCCGAGTCCTCCAGCACTTGGCGCAGGGCCTCGCGCAGGGGCTCCACCTCGCCCGGAGGAACGTACAGCCCGCCCGGCCCGCCCGCTTCCTCCAGGCACGATCCCGTGCAGGCCACTACAGGCGTATTGCAGGCCAGGGCTTCGGCGATCGGCAGGCCAAAACCCTCGTAGCTCGACGGATAGGCCAGCAGTTCGGCCCCCGAGTACAGGGCCGGAAGCTCCTCCACCAGCGCATGGCCCAGTAAGCGAACTCTGTCCTGAAGGGAATTTT
>QZKZ01000394.1 GCA_004796465.1 Desulfovibrio sp. | reverse complement strand
GTATTCACGTGAGCAGGCGTTTTGTGACCAATGAACAGGCCTTGGCCAAGGAAGCCGGTTTCTCCGTGGCGGCCGAGCCCAAGGTGCGTCTGAGCCGAGCCTTTGTCCTGAAAAAGGATCAATAAGCCGCAAGGAGAGTGGTGTGGAGTCGGATCATCGTAAGCCCCGTAAAACCGTGCAAGCGCGTTCCCAAAAAACCCGGGAAAAGATCCTGCTGGCAGCGGAACGGCTGTTCGGAAAAAAGGGGCTGCACAGCGTTAATTCCAAGGAGATAGCTGCCGAGGCAGGGGTGGCTGTGGGCACTTTTTACAACTATTTCCCGGACAAGCAGGATCTGTTTCTGGAAGTGTTTGAACGCCATTCCATGGAAGTAGGCCGGGTCTTGGATGGGCGAATCCGGGACGAAGTGGCCAGGGGTGGCGGCGGCCGGGAGTTCATCTATGGCCTGGTCAAGGCGGTGTACGAGGCCCATTCCCTGTCCCCTGACTTTCACCGCCAGGCCGAGGCCCTGAAATACTCCGACGCGTCAATGGCTGTCCGGCGCAAGCAGGAGCGCAAGGAAGCCCACGCCAAGTCGGTCGCGCTCATGGCGGGCTTCGGCGACAAGCTGCGGATCACCGACCACGAGGCTGCCGCGGAAATAGTGGGCTTGGCCGTGGAGTCCGTGGTGCACGAACTCAAGATGTTCGGCAGCGAGGTCAGCGAGTTCCGCATGCTCAAGGAACTGGCCGACATGCTGACACGGTATCTGTTTCGCGACGACACGTAACTCATTCTGTTGAGTACAATGTATGATACGCCCGACAACCCAGGCCATGGGGAGTCGGGCGTTTTCTTTGGAGTGTGGTAGTCTTGAGCAAAGGACACTCGGATCCAGGGGCGATACTGCTTGAGACGTCCCATGGCCCAGGAGCCGAATCCAGGCTCAAATGGACTTTGCGTGCCCAGAGCAGGGGACAAGACGGGGTAATCCTGAACAAGGGAAACAACCATGCTGTACGACACCTTTGTGCGCCGGGCCTGCCAGGGGTTGGACCTGGACTGGCGCAAGTACCGCCGCAAGCAATCCCGCAAGGCTGTGGAAGGCCGGATGCGGGAGCTGGGCTTGGCGGGATTCGATCAGTACCTGGACAAAATCCGCGATGATCCCGGGGAAGCTTCGGCCCTGCCTGACAGGATGCGGGTCACGGTCAGCAGGTTTTTCCGGGAAAAGGATTGCTGGCGTGAGCTGACAGACCAAGTGCTGCCGGAACTCGCGGACAAGGTGAGTTCCTCATACCTGCGCGCGCTATGCCTGGGGATAAACAACGGGGAAGAGCCCTATTCCCTGGCATTACTCTGGAAACAGAGCATGGAACCGTTGTATCCGGATGTTGGATTGCGCATTTTCGGGGTGGACATGGATGCGGGTTGCCTGGCTCGCGCAAAGGAACGTACGTACCATGGGCGGACACTCAGAGAGGTTCCCGAGGAAATACAGAGCCGCTGGTTTACTCAAAGCAAGGGGATGTATGTCCTGGATAGGGAGCCGGCCGCCATGGTGGAGTTTTCCCAAGCCCACCTCATGGACCCGGGATTGCCGGGCCAACTCGACCTCTTGCTGTGCCGCTATCTCGTGTTCACGTATTTTACGGGGGTGCGGCGTAAGAAGGCGGTAGAGCGGTTGGCGCGGCTGGTCAAGCCTGGAGGAAAACTCATGATCGGGCGCAAGGAGACCTTGCGCCCGGATGAGTTCGTCTGGTTTGCGCCGCTTTCCTCGGCGCGGTTCATCGCCCAACGGACTAGCAAATCGGTTCCGCCCTAGGCAATGAAGACTTTAGATATCTCCTTGAACAAAAAATAACTCAGTAGAGTGATAATGATGATCAGGAGAATTTCGGTGTAATGTAGCGGCATCTTCTTCACGTAGATTTTACGTACATCGGCGTCTTCCACATCCACCACCTTGAAGTAGCGGCGGCCTTTGCGTTCGAATTTGGCGCTGACCGTGTCGCCGGTTTCCAGAAACGGTTCCGTGTTCTGCTCTTCAAGCTCCTCGATGACCCCGTGGGTTTTGACATCGAGGAACACGAGCCTTGTGGAGTCGTTGGCGAATTCCATATTCCTTCCCCCTCTAGGTTGGCTGGTTCTCGATACTGGATAATTTACGACAAGTCTGGTTCCAACGCAATGGGGTTATGGAATGAATGGCAAGCAGCTGAGCAAGGTGTTCAAGGTTTGGTGGGAAGATACGCCTAGGAATCAAGAGGGGCGAGAAACGAATGCAGGGCGCGGTAGAAGGCCGTGGGATTCTGGTTCATGGGAAAGTGGCTGCTTCCGGCAATGGAGGCCATGGGCACGTGGTCCTGGAGGCGGGCCACGGTTTCCAGGCCGGAGTTTTTTTGGCCGTAGACGTAAAACCTTTGCCTGTCCATGGCGAGAAAGTCCTGCATCAGGGATCCCCGGTCCGACCAGGTGACCAGGGACCGCGAACACTCGTACAAAGCCTGGGCCGAAGCCCTTTCAAGGATGAAATATCCCTTCTCGCTCTCGCTCATGAGGGTGTCCAGAACAGGAAACATGCGTTTAGTAAACGCATCATACGAAACGCGGGCAATCTCCCGGCTCAAGCTACAATCCGAGCCCAAGTGGTTGCCCTCCACGCTAGTCAGGGAAACCAGCCTGGAGCCGAGGTCGCGAGCCAGGAGCACGGCCACGGCTCCTCCCATGGAATGCCCTACAAGATGGACATCATGGAGTTGAAGAGCATCCAGCAGGGCCAGGGTGACACGGGCCAAGTCAGGCATGGAATAGCAGAAGGACTCGGGCCTGGAGGAATGGCCGAATCCCGGCAAATCAAAGATCAGGAGGGAGCGGTCCTGAAATTCCCTGAGAGAAAAAACATGGGCAAAAGAGTCTTGGCTGCAGCCAAGGCCGTGAATAAAGACAATGGAAGGTGTTTTGCCGGACCGAATGCGATATGCGAGTTGAAAATCAAGGTCAGCGGCATGGACCTCGGTACGGGAAAGCGCGGGAAGAGTTGGCGTATTCATGGCAGCCATGTACCACGCGCGAAGATAGAAGAAAACGGGTCCCGCGCTCTTTCAGCACGGGACCCGAGATACGAGGCCTCTACTTAAAGGTTGGAAACGTTGAAGGTGTCGCAGGCGTCCATGCGGCCGGAGTCGAAACCGCGCCGGAACCATCTGGCGCGTTGCTCGGAAGTGCCGTGGGTAAAGGAGTCGGGAACCACCTGTCCTTGGTATTGCTGTTGCAACCGGTCATCGCCAATAGCGGAAGCTGCATTCAGCGCCTCTTGCAGGTCGCCTCGCTCCAGCATGTTCCGGGCCCGGTCCGCATGGTACCCCCAAACACCGGCATAGCAGTCGGCCTGCAATTCCAGCCTGACGGACAATTCGTTGGCCTCAGTACGGCCCACGCGCTGTTGCAGGGATTGGACTTCACCCAAAGTGCCCAGCAGGTTCTGCACATGGTGCCCCACTTCATGGGCAATAACGTAGGCCTGGGCAAAGTCGCCGGAGCCGCCCAGTCTGGCCAACTCGTCAAAGAACGTGGTGTCCAGGTAAACCTTCTTGTCGCCGGGGCAATAAAAAGGTCCGGTTGAGGAACCGGCGTAGCCGCACGCGGATTGCACGGAACCCGAGAACAGCACAAGGGTGGGTTCCTGATAGGTGCGTCCAACCTCGCGAAAAAG
The DNA here is from genome assembly GCA_004796465.1 of Desulfovibrio sp. Taxonomy (GTDB): domain Bacteria; phylum Desulfobacterota; class Desulfovibrionia; order Desulfovibrionales; family Desulfovibrionaceae; genus MADRE1. The sequence continues at coordinate 28,024 of QZKZ01000394.1, read as the reverse complement.
TTGATTCCAGGTGTCTTCCACATCACCGAGCACGGCAGCCACAAAGTCGCCCATCTCTTGTTCCTCGGCCGTGGGCGTGTACTCACCTTGGCTAGTGGACTCGCTCTGGGTATAACTGCCCGTGTCCGTGCCGCCGCTCTGGAGCATACTGGTCAGATCGATGTCCGTGAACATGGCCAGCGCGATGATAATGATGGCACCGATGCCGCCAATGCCGCCGGCCATGGCCGGTCCTCGGCGCCTGCCGCTAGAACTGCCTCTCCTGTCTTCAATATTCGTGCTTCGCCGTCCGGATTTCCAGCGCATGGATGACTCCTTGAAAAAGTTTTCCGGAAAATACCAAACAGCGTTCAAAAGGCAAGGCCGTTGCAAACGGCGTGGCATGGGCATTGACCTGGTGGAAGGAGGGGCATACACAGCCCATAAGCAAAAAGCTGTTCTCTAAGGATAAGTGAAATACCAAGGAGAAGAACCATGCATGTGAAAGCAATAATGAACTTGGCTCAGACCATCTGTAAGTTCTTGATTCTGTTGATCACCATTGCCGGTCCCGCCAACGCGGTAACCCTGCACGTGGCCGTGGACCAGCCCGGAGCGGATGACGCCAACTCCGGCCAAAGTTTGGAAAATGCATTCCTGTCCCTGGAAAAGGCCATGGCAGAGGCCCAGGCCGGGGACACGATTCTGGTGCACGGCGGCACGTATCAGGAGTGGGACTTGCGCTTCGCCAACTCAGGGCAAGAAGGCGCTTACATCACCTTGGCCGCAGCCCCGGGCGAGGAAGTGATCCTTGACGGTGGCGGCAATGACGGCAGCGGCATCCTGATCATCCCCGGGCAAGGCTTCTTTGTCATCGAAGGACTGATGGTGACCAACATGGGCTGGAGCGGCATAGCCACGGACGAGACGACAACGCAGATCTATCATGACATCACGGTGCGCGGTTGCACTTTGTCCAATAATGGCTGGTGCGGCCTGGAACTCAGCGCTGTGGACTTTTTTCTGGTCGAGGATGTGTTGGCCCATGGCAACGGTTTCTATGGTCTGAACATCATCGCTTCAGAGGATGGAGTCCTTTCTTCCTGCAACGGCGTGGTGCGCAACTGCGAGTTCCGCAACCATACGGGCGAGGAAGGCCACGGCATGGCCGTGAACCAGGGGCATCATATTGAGGTCTCCAACTGTCGCGCCGTACACAACCGAATCCACGGCTTTGACGTATCGGACTGGCCCAAGGGGGGCGAGGTCTCCCACCACGTGTATTTCATGGGCAACCATTCCGAGGATAACGGTGTGGCCGGGTTCTGCGTGAACTCGGATTCCCATCACATCATGTTGATCCGCAATGTGGCCTGGAAAAACGGAGCGGCTTGGGCCGGGCACGGTTCGTCCTCGGGATTCCTGAGCTATGAGGGGTTATGGGAAGTGGAGTTCCTGGGCAACGTGGCTGTGGGTAATTCGGACAGGGGATTCGCCATAGACGATCCAGCCGGAGCTTATATGGAACCGGAAAACCACGCGCTCACCTTTCTCAACAATATTTCTTGGCAAAACGGCAATCCCGACTGGGATGAGTGTTTTGGCGTGCATATCTGCCAAGGCGCGTGGGACCTGGATATGCGCTGCAACAACTGGGGCGGATGTCCCGGCAATGAAGAGGCCGGGGTCATTGGCCTGGAAATGCAGGGAGAGAGCGGGGCCATCCTTGCCCAAGGCCCGGTCAACGCAGGCGAAGGGGGTGAGGGTAATATCTCGGTTGATCCACTATTCGTGGATGAAGCAAACGGCGATTTCCGGCTCGCGCCAGAATCACCCCTGGTTGATGCGGGATGCGACTCCGGCATGCCCTATACCGGCTCGGCCCCTGACATGGGCGCGTTTGAACAATAGCCTTTTCCAGAGTTTTTCAGTGTCCGGAACCAGTGAGCATTAACTACAAGCAGTTGGGTGGTGTTGAAAGCCCATGTGCCTGTGTTCTGGAAAAACGGAGGGAAAAAGAGAAAAATTTCATTGCATACGAACCGCAATGTTCGTATAGAGTCCAGTCTGAAAAATTCCGCCGGGGGGGACCCGGGAAGAGGAAGTTGAATGTCAAAACGTTTGTTACGGCATGTTTGGTTTATTTTGGCCTGCTTTTTTATTCTCTGCATCGTGGCCGCCTTCGTGGTCTACGGTAATGTCAGCGAATCCTTGTTTTCCTCGACCATGGTCACCATGGAGGCCGTGGGGTCCTTGCGGGCCGCCACGGATATCTCCTTGGAGGCCGAGGGCAGGGAGCATATGCTCACCGCCTCGCAAATCGCCGAGCACCCTTGGGTCCAGGAAGTGATGAGCGAAGTAGCCGAGATCTCGGCGTCTCCTCATGAGGTAGACCCGGAACGGCTCACTGAATTGCGCTCCAAGCTGGAAAGCATGCTGCAGGATTTTTGGCTGGGGGTCAGCGAGGAAAGAGGGGCGGAGTACCTCAACATATACCTGGCAGGTGAATCGCAGCCCTTTTTTACATTTCACGCCACCACTGCTCCCACGAATTCCCCGGGGCCTCGCGTGGCTGGCATGGCTGTCGAACTGGCCGACACCGTGATGGGCTTTGAGGCCGACCACACATACGTGGGCATAAGGGCCGCAAGCCCGGTCTTTGCGGACCAAGGGGAAACCGTTATTGCCGCCGTGGAAGTAGGTTCGGATCTCAACGGGGTGGCCCAGAGTTTGGGCCGCATGGCGGGGTTCGACATGCAGGGGAACATGGTCCTGCTCTTGCGCGGTGATGTGGTCGACGCCCTGCCGGGTGAACTCCAGGATCAGCGAATAGAAATCCAGGGTGTCGAATACGTGGCCACATACACCGTGGGCGAGGATTTCAACTTTTTGACCGAAGCGAATGATTTTGAGGACGTGTTGTCCACCGAAGGTGTGGATGAGCTGCATGGTTCACCGTTTATCCTTTCTCAACGGCAGGCCACGGAAGAAGACCTCTGCCAGGGGGATTATTCCTTGATCAAGCGCGTAGACGGCCTGATTTTTGTGGAAAACGACCGCTTGTACGGAGTTCAGGCCATACCTTTGTTGACCTGCTTTCCAGGGGAACAGGAGTGCAAGGAAGACGAATCGCCCCAAGCCATCTTTCTCATGTGGGCCGAGTTTCCACAGCTCATGACCTTGTTTCGCCAGGACATGAAAGAAGGCCTCAAACACGGCTTGGTGGTCTACGTCATGATCATCGTGGTGCTGGCTGTTTGCTGGCGGTACGCCAACAAGAGGATGCGCAGGCTGATCAACGAACAGGCGGAAAAGCTGCAGGACGCGGAGCAGAACTACCGGTCCATATATGAGAACGCGGTGCTGGGCATTTTCCAGATGGTTCCAGTCAAAGGGTTCGTGAATATCAACCAAGCGGGTGCGGAAATACTGGGCTATGAATCTCCAGAGGAGATCATGGGTATCGAGAATATTACCGGCGACCTGTACTTTCGGCCCGAGGACAGGAACGTGTGGGTGGATATGGTTCGCCGCCAAGGCCATGTCAACAATTACGAGCTGTTGCTGAAAAAGAAAGACCAGACCATGGCCTGGGTGATGATGAACGCCCGTTTGGCGGAGAACAACGATGGCCAGGAAGTCATCGAGGGCTTTGTCATGGACGTGACCGCGGAAAAAACAGCGCGCGAAGCCCTCAAGCAGAGTGAGGAGCGTTTCCGCCGTATGCTGGAAGCCACAGGCGAAGGATTTCTCTTCCTGGACAAGGAGTTGTGTATCCAGGAAGTGAACAATGCTTTGCTGAAAATGTTCGGCTACACCCGGGAAGAGGTGTTGGGGAGAACTCCCTTGGAATTCGTGACCACGGAGACCAAAAAACGGCTGGAATCCGGCATGGCCGGCGGAGTTGAGCACGCCAAACGGTTTGAAGCGGAGTATATCACCAAGAACGGTCGCATCTTGCCGGCCCTGATCAATTCCAACGGCTTGCTGGACGATCGCGGTGACATAGTGGGCTACGTGGCCTTTATCACGGACATTGCCGAAATCAAGCGAGTGGAAACGGAGCTCAGGCGGGCCAAGGTCCTGGCCGAGGAAGGCAGTAGAGCCAAGAGCGAGTTTTTGGCCCGCATGAGCCATGAGATCCGCACGCCCATGAACGCGGTCATCGGCATGGCCCACCTGGCTCTGCAAACCGAGCTCACCGCACGGCAAAACGATTACCTGAGCAAGATTCTGGCGGCCTCGGATTCGCTTTTGGGCATCATCAACGACATCCTGGATTTTTCCAAGATCGAGGCCGGTAAGCTGGACTTGGACACCGCGCCCTTCAACTTGGATGAAGTCCTGGGCAGCCTGGCCAACATGATTGCGCTCAAGGCCGAGGAAAAGGACATTGAAATCCTGTTTCCCACGGACACCAATGTGCCGAGGTCCTTGGTGGGCGATCCCTTGCGCTTGGGCCAAGTCTTGACCAATTTAGCCACCAATGCCGTGAAGTTTACGGAACATGGCGAAGTGGTGATCAGTACCTCGGTCAAGGAACGCAGCCCGGGCAAGGTTGTTCTGGCTTTTTCCGTCAGGGACACGGGCATCGGCATGTCCGGGGAGCAGGTCCGGGGGTTGTTCGAGCCCTTCCAACAGGCTGACGGCTCCATTACCCGCCGCTACGGCGGAACAGGTCTGGGCCTGTCCATTGCCAAACGAATTGTCGAGGCCATGGGTGGTGAAATAAAGGTCGCCAGCCAAGAAGGCCGGGGCAGCGAATTCGTTTTCTTTGCGGCTTTTGGTTTGCGGAGCGAGGAACAGGAGATGTGCTACTTGCCTCCCCTGGACCTCAGGAACATGCGCGTGCTGGTAGTGGACGACAACCCCACGGCGCGGGAAGTGCTCGGTGAAGCCCTGGGCTCCATGTCCTTTCGGGCCGAAGCCGCAGGCTCCAGCGCCGAGGCCATGGCCATGCTGACCCAAGCCGCGGAAAAGGACAGCCAGGATCCCTACCGTTTGGCGATAGTGGACTGGAAGATGCCGGATCAAAACGGCATGGAACTCGTTGAGCAGATTCAGTTGGATTCACGCCTGAGTTCTACCAAACGCATCCTCATGCTCACGGCCTACGGCAAGTGGGAGCTCATGGACCAAGCCCGCAAGGCAGGCGCTGACGCGGTGGTGGTCAAGCCCGTAAACCAGTCGCTGCTTTTTGACGCCATCAGCGAGGCATTTGGCCAGGAAGTATCGCGCAGGACCCGGCCAAGAGGGTTGGCAGTTGATCGCCGTTCCTTGTTCGCCCGTTTGAACGGGGCCAGGGCGCTCTTGGTCGAGGACAACGAAATCAATCGCCAGGTGGCCACGGAATTATTGCTTCAAGCAGGTATGGCCGTAAGTACGGCGGCCACTGGCGAACAGGGCGTGTCCATGGCCGGGCAATCGGATTTCGAGGTCATCCTCATGGATATTCAGATGCCGGGCATGGACGGGTATGAAGCGGCCCGGCGTATCCTGGACAACGGAGTCACCACGCCGATCATCGCCATGACCGCCCACGCCATGGCCGGGGACAGGGAAAAGGCGCTGGCCGCGGGCATGAAGGATCACGTGGCTAAGCCCATTAACCCCGACGACCTGTATGGGGTGCTCGGCAAATGGGTGGGAGAGTCGGCGGCGGGGGGTATGAGCGGACAGGACTTCGCTGCCCCCTTCCAGGCCTTTGCACCTGAAATTCCCCCAATGGAGTATATAGATACCAAGGAGGGGCTCTGGCGTGTGGGTGGAGCAAGGTCCTTGTACTTGAAGCTCCTGCGGGAATTCCCCCAGCAAGACGGCGGCGCTGCCAAGGAAATACGGAGTGCTTTGGAACAAGGCGACATGGACAAGGCCCGGCGTTTGGCCCATACCATGAAGTCCGTGGCCGGCAATCTCGGCGCAAAGGGATTGGCGGAGGCTGCCGCGAATCTCTCCCAAGCTTTGGCCAGGGAGAAGTCCGGGGATTGGGCGATAGAGCTGAAGGAGTTTGAGCAGGCCCTGGACAACGTGTTGCGGGATCTGGCGAATCTCGGTGAACATCCTCAATCCGCAACGGAGGCACCTGGGCGCAAGGCTGATTCTCACATACTTACTGCCTCACTCAAGGCGCTGGAACCCCACCTCAAGACGGCCAAGCCCAAACAATGCGCCCAAGCTTTGGAATCCATCGAATCTTTGGGCTGGCCCGGGGAATTGGCCGATTCCATTCGTAGGCTCGGCCGGTTGGCCGGGGAATACCGTTTCAGGGAGGCCCTTGGGGTTCTCCAGGAATGCCTGGCCCAATTGGCCGACATGGGCGATACCCGGGAGTAAGCCGTGAATACGAGTTCAGTGCTGGTAGTAGACGACACCAAAGCCAACGTGGACGTGCTCCTTGAGCTTTTGGGCAAGGAGTTCGACGTGAGCGTGGCCATGGACGGTGAAAGCGCATTGGCTGTCGTGGACCAGGAACCGCCGGACCTTATCCTGCTCGACATCATGATGGACGGCATGGACGGCTTTGAAGTGTGCCGTATGCTCAAGTCCAGCTCCGTAACCCGGGAGATTCCGGTCATCTTCCTGACCGCCATGGATCAGGTGGAGGACGAAATCAAGGGGCTTTCCCTGGGCGCGGCCGACTACATTACCAAGCCCTTTAATCCGCCGGTGGTTCTGGCGCGGGTGCGTAACCATCTGGAACTGCAGCATTCACGCCGGGAACTCAAGAAGCAGAATGAGATACTCAGGGAAAACGCGGAACTGCGCGAGGACGTGGAGCGCATGACCCGCCACGACCTCAAGGGGCCGCTCAATGCAGTGATCAATGTGCCGAGGTTCCTGTTGGAAGAGTTGGCCATGAATCAGGAGCAGGAAGAAATGCTGGTCATGGTTGAAAAGGCGGGCCTCAAGATGCTGAACTTGATCAACCAGTCCCTGGATTTGTATCGCATGGAGCAGGGCCTGTATGCTTTCAAGCCCGTGCCCGTGGATTTGCTCAAGGTGGTGAACAGCATTTTGCGTGAGAACATGCACCTTACGCAGCAGTTGCGGCTTGAGGTCGAGGTCACCATCAATGGCGCGCAGTCCGGTATAGGGGCTGTATTCACGGTGCTCGGCGAGGAGATGTTGTGCTACTCCATGTTCTCCAACCTGATAAAAAATGCGGTGGAGGCCTCGCCCAAGGAGGGGAAGGTGACCATTGACCTCCGCGAGTCGCCGTATGCGGATTCTCCCTGCTGTATCGCCATTCACAATGCCGGGCAGGTGCCTCCTGATATCCACAACCGCTTTTTCGATAAGTACGCCACAGCGGGCAAGCACTCGGGCACGGGGTTGGGCACTTACTCGGCAAAGCTTATGGCGGAAATCCAAAACGGCAATATCAACATGCGGACATGCCCTGACAAGGGGACCACCATCACGGTGGAGCTTCCCGTGCAAACCTGAGTTCAAGGAGATCAAGATATGTGGAGACGTTGGTTGAGTATGGCGGGCATAACGACTCTTGCGGTGGCCGTGTTCCAGGCCGTGATATCCTTTTCCGTGGAGTGGAGCCGCTATTTTGGCGCACCTGAGGAGCTGCTGCAGGAACCGGTGTGGCTGATAGCCGTGGGCTTGATCGTGGCCGTGATACTCGCGGTTTTTGGCCTGTACGCCCTTTCCTGCGCGGGCTGGATTCGGCGGTTACCCCTGAGGCGGACTATCACTCTGGTGGCAGGCATTATCTTTTTGCTGCGGGGCCTGGGCGTGATCCCCGAACTCCTGATCATGTGGGGGATCATCGAGTATTCCATGCCGATGCCACCCCAGGCCATTGCCTCGTCCTTGGTGTCCCTGGTCATTGGGATCATGTTTTTTCTTGGGATTATCGGAGGGTGGCGGGCCCTTGGCAGTGCTTCTCCTTCGGTGTAATCCAGGTTCTCGGGAACAAGCGAAAAACAGCGGGGATGCGCCTTGGCGCATCCCCGCTGTTCTCGTATCAACAAAGAGGGCGATTAATCGTCGGCCAGTACGATGACCATATCGTCTGCAGAGAAGGTCACGGACTCGGACTTGGCGGGGTTGAGGCGCACGCCATAGTCCTGGTCAGGATCAGACGCGAATTTTGCCAGGCGGTAGCCCACAGCGGTCTGGTTCTTGCGCGCCGCCGCCTCGACCAGGGTGTGGAAGTTCACTGTCGCGCTGCTCTCCAGGTATTGGGTCACGGGCCGGATGTAGAATTCCGCGCCTTCCGAGGAGAACAACTCGTCAAAGACCACGGCCAGTTCCCGGTTCTCCGAGACCTGGGCCAGCATCAGGGAAAGCAGCCGGTCGCTGACAATGAAGTCATCGGCCCGGGCCGTGCGCGCTAGATCCTGGGTGCGGCGGTCAAAGATCTCGGTGATGATGGGAAAGCTGGCGTTGTTGGTGTCGGCAATATCACGCAAATGGAGCAAGGTGGCCAGGGTGGCGGCGTCTGCGCGGCTGGGCTCCAGGTCTTCTTGGCTCAAGACGATGACTTGGTGGAAATCCGTGACTGACAAGGAATCCAGAACAGCGCGGTCCGTGGTGTCGGCTATTTGCACGGAAGGCGTGGTATTTACCAGTTCCCCGGCAAGAGCTTCGGTCTCGGGCGGAGTGGGCGCCACGATGTGCACGGAAGAGCCGCCGGCCACATAGCCATCCAGGCTGTGGACCAGGGGTGGGCCCATGACGTTCCAACCCAGGAGCAAGGTTTTTTCCGGCGTTGCTTGCGGCGGGTCGGATAAATTGATGGCGGACTCGTCAACAGCCGGTTCCTTGTCGCGGCTCAAGACGACCTTGTCGTCGTCCTCGGCCAGGACAATAAGGCTGTCACCCGCATCGATCCGGGAGTCCATGGATGGGTTGAGCTGAATGTCGCCCGAGGCCCGGCGGACACCCAAAGCGGCGGATTCGTCAAAGGCTTGGATGGCCTGGCGGTAGAGCATGCCCGTCAGTGCATCGTCCCTGTGGAAGTATATCTCGTCGCCAGAAAAATCGAGCACGTCCGTGGCCACCACGGACAAACCGGACTGGCGGCTGGTCTGAGCCGTGATCCGGGCGATGATCTCCGTGGCCGTGAGAAAAACCGCGCGGCCACCGCCCGCCACCTTGGCTGCGGGCAGGTTGCGGGAGTCGCGGATCAAGGCGCTGATGTGCGGCCCTTCGTCCGTATCACCCATGATGTTGTTCAAGGCGAGCACGGTTTTCAGGGTCGCGGCGTCAGACCCGGGCTCGTGTTCGGGCAGGATGATCACGGAGCGGGCTGCAGTGGGATTGACAATGGACAGGTCGTCCATGTCCACGGGATCGCCCGTGCGGCACACGATCTTGGTGCTGAGCGTGTCCTCGATGCGGTCGCGCAGTTCGTCCTCCATCTCGACCTTGTCCTTGTCGGCCAAGACCGCGATGCAGGCCCTTTTCAGGCTCTCATTGGCCAGGATGATCTCCTGGACCACGCTGAACACCTGTGGTGACCAGCCCAGGATCACGGTGTGCCCGGATTCGGCTACAAAGGAGCGCCCTTTTCTGAGCTGGTCGATCTTGTCCTCCAAGCCGGTGGTGAGTACGCCGATCAAGGTGGAGAAGATGAAAATGCCGCCCGCGGTCACCGCCAGCATGAGGATCAGGAAGGGCCAGTTGCCTTCGTCCCCGCCCAGGTAACCGGCGTCGATAATGCGGTTGAGGTTGTTCCAGATTTGCTGGGGCAGGTCGCCGCCGCCATCGTCCAAGTTGAAGAGCAAAACGATGGCCGAGGCAACAAGAATAATGGCCACGGAAAAGATGAGCAGGGCAAGGATCAGAGCGCCCGTGCCCTTGGACATGAAATTGTCGAAACGATACTTCAGTTTGTCGCGAAAAGAGATTGTCGGCATGGCGTCTCCTGAAAATATCAATAACTACGGTAGAGTAAATGTCCGGCAACAGAAAAAAAGAGTGTGGGAAAGGTACGTCAATGCACGTGTCAAGGCAAGACGAGCTTAAAGGTTCAAGTCCAGCTCTTCCATGACGTCGGGGCGGCCGAACTTGGCGGCCTTTTTGGCCAAGGCCTTCCATTTTTTCAGGCCCATGGCCCGGCCGAGCACGGCGCCGTTATAATAGTGGTCGCCGTTGTCCGGCTCGAAAAACATCAGGTCTTCAAAGGCGGCCATGGCCTTTTCAAACTCATGGGCAGCCAGCATGTGTTTGGCTTCCTTGGCCAGGGCGCGTACATGCTCAACAGCGTCGGGAAAGCCATTTTCCAAGGCCTTGCCTAGATACCGGCGGTATTCCTTGACCTGGTCCTTGGCTCGGAGCGCAAGGGCCAAGTCCAACAAGGCCTGGTTGTCGTTTTCATTAACCTTCAGGGCTTGGCGATAGGTTTCCAATTCCGACTCCGGCTCGTTCTCCTCAAAGGACATGGTTTTCACGTCACCAAGGGGCAAGGACTCTTCTTCAACAGGCAGCGGGCTTTGCACGGACAAGGTGCCCATGACCAAGCCCGGGCCCGAAAGGTCTTGATCAGGGTCCTTGCGATTGAACGTGGATTGCCATTCCAGGCCGCACTCGCGGCAAAGGTGGCGAAGTTCGCCCACGGTGTGTGGATCATTTTCGCGGAGCGGAGGCGGGATCATGTGGTGGAACAGGTTTTCATTGTCTTCGGTTTGAGACCCATTGGTGGTTTGCGATTCGCATTTCATGGCGCCGCAACGGTGGCAGGAAAGGATCAGCCGGGCCGTGCCCATGTCCTGGTCGGTCTCGGTTTCATGCACGAACAGCTTGAGGCCGTTGAGCAGGGACAAGGTGCGCGGCCGGAGTTCCTGGGGCAGGGAAAAGGAATGCTCATGTCCGGTTTGGATCAGGTCGCCACCTTTGGGGCTGAAGCCCATCCAATAGAAATCCTTGAAAGAAAAAAACACTGCGCCATGGGTATTGGTATGCAAAGCCATGCCGCCTGGGGTGAAAGCAATGCAACTGCCGCTTTTTTTCACCCGGAAATCAAGGACCGCAAGTACAGCGGCCCGAGGATCGAGCTTGCACAGGGCGCGAATGGCTTCCTTGCGGCTGCGGGGGATTCGCGGCGTGACCAGCAAGGGGAGATCCAGGACGTGGGGGTTGGTGAGACGGATCACCGTTCCCTTGATGTCAGGGGAATAGGGTGCGGCAGCAAGTTCCCAGGAAGGCGAGGATTGCAACTGGATTTGTTGCGGCAGTTCCCCGTTGCCCGTGCGGATGACTTGGCACAAGGCTCCGGCCTCCCGGAACGCCTTGGCGCATATCCAGCAATCCTCGCGGTTCAGGGGGGGCGTTTTAATGGAACCGCCCTGGCTCATGACCCGCTTCAGGCCCAATGGATCGACCTGGAACAGCTCCTGGATTTTCGCGGCCACTTCATTGGGATCGCTGTCCGCGGCCATCTTGCCGGAAAAAATGAGGATGTATTTAGTCTCTTCCATATCGAGTGCTTGAGAATCGGAGCGTGGGTCAATGTCGCGGTGTACGTGTAATCCCCAGCGGATCAGGAACGGGCCGAGGAGGCGCGTTCAGAACGAAACCACTGCAGCCAAGGATGGGCGCGCTGGTAATACTTGCCTGCAAGGGATTGGTTCATGCCGCAGGCCCCTTGCAAGTTGTCCTCAATTTCCAAATAGTCGCCCCGATGAAAGATGATCAGGGGCAAGGAACCTGGCGCAGGTGAAGCCTGCACCAACACGGTTTCTTCCTGGACGAATTCCTCCTCCACAGAGCAGAAATGGGCTGCGTTGTCATTGGTGGTGAAGATGGAGACAACATAAACGCCGTCGGTATAGCTAATGGTCATGTCCCCTTCATTACCCCGGGCGTTGAGCTGGTATTCGCCCACAAAAGGCTGGGTATCCTGAGCCTGGGCCGGGACAGGCGCGATGGAGGCCACGGCAAGCAACAATACGGAAAAGAATCGCAGAGCAGGAGGCACGTGGGAACAAAAGTGCATAATGAAACTTCCTATAATAAAAAAGAGTTGTATTGGGGTCAGGGAATGAAGCCACTATAGCAGTCAGTCCATTGAAAAGGCAACTCAGCCATGTCCAATATCCATGGAGTGTTAGAGGTGACTGCTTAGAGCTGCAAGTATCACATGGGATTATGAGGAGCTGTCGCCAAACTCGATCATGGTTCGGCGATATCCGTCAGGTACGCCAACGTCAAAGCGTTCGCCCTGGATGACGCAGCCCACGAAGCCTTGTTCCTGGCGCAGGCTGTCCAAGCAGGAAGTGAGCTGGAATTCGCCGCCTTCGCGCCGGTTGCACAGGATGTTGTCCTCAAGCAAGGCAAAGATGCGCGGTGTCAAGATATACATGCCGAACAAGGTAAAGAACGTGTCCTGGGGGAGTCCTTCCACCACGAGGTGGTTGCGCGCGAAATCCAAATTGGGTTTTTCCGCGAAACGGGTGATGTTGAGGATGTCCTGGCCCTGTCGCCAAGTCCCCGAAGCACAGCCAAAAAGGCGAACCTGTTCCGCAGGCGTGGGTTTGAGCCCGACAACGGAGAGCCCGGTGGTTTCATGGACGCGCAGCAACTGCTCCACGCAAGAAAGTTCGGCGCTGGTGGAATAGATGTGGTCGCCGAGCATGAGCAGGAAGGATTCGTCCCCCACCCATTGGCGCGCGCAAAACACGGCGTGGCCAAAGCCGTCTTGCACGTCCTGGGTGATCAGGGAAATCCCCTTGCCCAATTCCAGGACATAGTCGCTGTATTCCCTATGCTCTTGGGAGAGCTTATTATAATGCTCAATGGGCGGAGGGGTCTGGAAAAATTGCTTGAACAGGTCATGATCCCGCTCTTGGGCGATGATGCCGATGTCCTTGACACCCGCGTTGGCCGCCTCTTCCACAATGGCCATGATAACGGGCTTCATCCGCCCGTCCGGCCCCAGCACGGGAAAGAATTCCTTTTTCAGGCTCTTGGTGGCCGGGAACAGTCTGGTGCCGAAACCCGCCGCAGGGATAACAGCCTTGCGCACCGTGTTACTCGCCTTGATGGTCAGTTCGAGGCAACTCAAACCCAAGTCCTTTTCTATCAGCTCCATGAGTCGGACTTGGCTCTGGCGGTCCTTGGCCAGGAATTGGGCCGAGCCGTCGCCTTGGGAACCCACACCTTTGCCTCCGTACACCAGGGGCTGGATGGCGTCGTGTTCCAACAAGGCGTGGAGATGTGGCGAGGCCAGCTCCGAAGGGCAGGCAGGGATGCAGTGGGCGTCGAACTCGGCCTGGGCCTCGGTCATGAGACGGCCTAACAGGGGGGTGTCCCCATTTTGCAGGGCTTGCACGGCTTGGCCGGTGATGCGGGTGTTCACCGGACCGAGGTAGTGCTGCACAGCCTCTTGCATGGGGTCGTCAGCAAAGGGGTAACAGTGGTTGAGGCGGCTGAGAATCTTCTTGGTGTCCTTGGTTCGCCCCAGGTCCACAATGACGTAATGCAAATCTTTGGGGGTCCGCAGTTCCACAACATCTATTTGGTCGCCGTCATAGGTCATGAGGATGGGGCGGGAGCCAAACGCGCAGCCCTGGTCCATGCGGCCACAGCGGGAAGGCGTAGTGATTTCGCCGCGATACGCCATTTCCATCTCGCCGCGCACGGTCATTTTCAGGTCGTAGATGCGGTTGAAGGCCCGGGCCACAAGCACTGACACCGCAGCGCTCGACGACAAGCCCTTTTGCATGGGCAGGGTCGTGGCGTGGTTGCGTATCTCAAGCCCCTGCACCTGGTAATGGGTCAGCACTTGGTACGCCACGCCCGCGATATATGAGTAGTACTCCCCTTGTTGCGCCATTTCGAGCAACACGTCGAGGTTCATGGGGATATCCAGGGGAGGAAGGGAGGCGCCTTGATCCGGTGAGGGATGATAAACCAGCCGGTCCGAATGCTTTGTTACGGTGGCGTGCAAGCCTTGGTTGGTGCCGGTGATGATGGTGAGCCCCTTGTGGAGTTCACCGTTGATACGCCGGTAGCCGCCGGCCCAGTCACTGTGTTCCCCAAAGAGGCAAATTCGACCCGGTACGAAGAAGTCCATGGGATATCCTTTGGTTGCGTGCGATGCTGAGAGATTGTGGTAAACACTTTCCGCTTGTGGCGCAATGGAAGGAATGTTTCTGTTCCTTGTGGAAAGCCACTCCTTTCTTTGCATTGGCAGAAACGATGTAGCGTGGTAGGAAAAATATAAGGGAAATTCTGCAATACATCCGCCAGGTGGGGCAAGGGGACCGGGATGGAGAAGCACGACCAGGAAAACAGGCTTGGGCAAGAGCTGGAAGCGGCTCGGCAACGCATTGCCGAGTTGGAGAAAGCTTTGGAACAGGCGCGAAGCAGTTCCTTGTCAGGCGGTATCAAGGAGGATCGTTTCCAACTGGCCCTGGACGCCACCAAGGATGGCCTTTGGGACTGGGATCTGAATACCAACGAGGTGTACTACAGCCGGAGTTACGCGGAAATCCTGGGCTATGATTCCACGGAGATCCCGGGCCACGTGGATTCCTGGTTGGATCTGATCCATGAGCAAGACAAGGAAGCGGCGCTCAAGGCCAACATGGACTGCGTGGAGAACCGTTGTGACAGTTTTGAGATTGAGTTCCGCATGCAGGCCAAGAACGGGGAGTGGCGCTGGATACTGGGTAGAGGCAAGGTTGTGAGCAGGGACGCTGGGGGTCGCGCCTTGCGCATGGTGGGAACCCACAGGGACATCACGGCCCGGAAACTGGCCGAGGAAGCGCTGGAAAAGCGCATGCTGGCGTTGACCCGGCCCTTGGACGACACCCAAGCCATTCAGTTCGAAGATCTCTTCAATTTGCAGGATATTCAACGCCTTCAAAACGAGTTCGCCTTGGCCACCGGGGTGGCCTCGATAATCACCCACCCCGACGGGACGCCCATTACGGCCCCCAGCAATTTCTGCCGTTTGTGCATCGGCATTATCCGCAAAACAGAGAAGGGCTTGGCCAATTGTTATGCTTCGGACGCGGTGCTCGGCCGCATGTCGTCCAAGGGGCCGATTATCCAGCCCTGCATGAGCGGTGGGTTATGGGATGCAGGGGCTGGAATCGCCGTGGGTGGCCGTCACATTGCCAATTGGCTCATTGGTCAGGTCCGCGATGAAACCCAGACCGAAGAGCAAATGCGCCAGTACGCGCAAGAGATAGGCGCTGACCAGGACGAGGTGGCGGAGGCCTTTAGGGAAGTGCCCGCCATGACCAAGGAGCAATTCGGCAGAGTGGCTCAAGTCCTTTATACCCTGGCCAACCAGCTTTCCACAGTGGCGTATCAGAATGTTCAACAAGCCAGATTTATCTCGGACCTGCAACAAGCGGAAAAGGAGTTGCAGAAGAGTCAAACCCGGTACGAGGCCGTGGTCCAGCACATGACCAACGGCGTGGCCGTGTACGAGCCGGTTGATGGGGGCGAGGACTTCATCTTCAAGGGGATCAACGAGGCCGGTGCGAAAATCGGCCATATGAGCGTACAGGAGCACTTGGGCAAGCGGGTCGCCGAGATGTACCCCGGAGTCGAGGAGATGGGAATCATGGATGTGTTTCGCCGGGTCAACTCCACAGGGGAAACCATGAATCTCCCCCTGTCCATGTACCAGGACAATCGCATCTCCATGTGGGTGGAGAACCAAGTATACAAGCTCCCCTCGGGCGAGATCGTGGCGGTGTATGACGACATCACGACCAGGAAACAAGCCGAGGAGGCCCTGATCTTGGCCAAGGAACAGGCTGAGGCGGCCAATAGGGCCAAATCCGAATTTCTCGCCAATATGAGTCATGAAATCAGGACTCCGCTCAACGGCATCCTGGGCATGCTGCAGCTCATCCTGTCTTCGACGCTTAGTGATGAACAGCAAGAGTATTCTCTGGCAGCCATCGAATCCACCAAGCGATTGGCCAGGCTGTTGACGGACATACTTGATCTGTCCAGGGTCGAGGCGGGAAAACTGGGCATCAGATTCGAGCCCATGGATCCGAGAGCAGCGGTGAATCAAGTTTGCGGGCTGTTTCGGACCATTGCCGACCAATCCGGTGTTGCGCTCCATTGCCGCCTTGACCCGGAGATGTCTCTCGAGGTGTTGGGAGACGGTGCCCGCCTGCAGCAAGTTCTCAGCAATTTGGTGGGCAATGCCTTCAAGTTCACCAAGCAGGGAGAAGTGGTTGTGAGCGGATGGCTTGTGCCGAGCCCGGACCCGGAAAGGGATGTGCTGCTTTTCAGCATATCCGATACCGGGATCGGGATTCCCAGCGAAAAAGTGGGAACATTGTTCGACTCCTTTACCCAGGCTTCGGAAGGATACACTCGAGACGAGCAAGGTGCGGGTTTGGGGTTGTCCATTTGCAAGCACTTGGTCCAGCTCATGGGGGGGAGTATTTGCGTGGACAGCGAACCAGGACAAGGAACCGAAGTGATGTTTTCCCTCTCCGTGGGAAAAAGTGGATTGCATGGATCAGCAGGGCCCGCTCGCATTGATAAGCAGAGCAAGCAGTTCCCCTTTCGCGTGCTGCTTGCCGAGGATGACTCCATCAGCAGCTTGGCGGCTAAACGGCAGATGGAGAGCCTGGGCTGTACGGTCACCACCGTGACCAACGGTGAGCAGGTTGTGGAGGCCTTGGGAAAAGCCGACTTCGATGTCGTGGTCATGGACGTGCAGATGCCGGTCATGGGCGGAGTGGAAGCCACCCGCGCCATCAGGAGCGGCCAAGCCGGCGGGGGTGTTATTGACATTCCGGTCCTCGCCCTGACCGCCTTTGCCATGTCCGGGGACAAGGAAAGTTTCCTTGAGGCGGGCATGGATGGATATATTGCCAAACCCATGGAGACCAAGGAACTTGTCGAGGCTTTGAACAAGGTGGTTCCCAAGCCGGAATGACCAGAAAAAATAATTGCAGGGCAAGGGCAAGTAAGACAGACTATGGGCCCCAGCAGGACCGGGAAGATCCACAGATTTAAGCCACCGTCAACTCTGGAGTTTTTGCGCCAATGCCCGTATGTACCGCTGAGCAAGCCATTGAGGAAATCCGCCAAGGCAAGATGGTCATCGTTGTGGACGACGAAGACCGGGAAAACGAAGGCGACCTGACCATAGCCGCGGAATTCGCCACGCCTGAAGTCATTAATTTCATGGCCACCCATGGCCGAGGGCTGATCTGCCTGCCCATGGCCGGGGAACTCATCGACAAACTGCAATTGCCCATGATGACCACCCGCAACGAGTCGGGCTTTGGCACGCCGTTCACGGTCTCCATTGAGGCGCGCCATGGCGTGACCACGGGCATCTCGGCCCATGACCGGGCGCGCACCATCCAAGCGGCCATCGCCGATAACGTCGTTCCCGAGGACATTGTCAGCCCGGGCCACGTGTTTCCTTTGCGCGCCAACCCCAGCGGCGTCCTGGGCCGGGTCGGGCAGACCGAGGGCGGCGTGGACCTTGCCCGCCTGGCGGGGCTGAAACCTGCCGCAGTCATCTGCGAGGTGCTCAATGAAGACGGCACCATGGCCCGCATGGACCAGCTCAAGGTCTTCGCCACAAAACACGGCCTGAAAATCACCACCATCGCGGACATGGTCCGGTACCGCATGAGCTACGGCGACCTGCTCGTGGAAAAGGTGTCCGAGAGCATCGCGCCCACGCCGCAGGGCGAATTCACGGCCCTTTCGTACCGGTCCAACTACGGGGAGACCTCGTTCGTGGCCATGGTCAACACGGCCAAGGGCGATTTGAGCGAGGACGAACCCACCCTGGTCCGGGTGCACCACCAGTGTCCCCTGAGCGACGTGTTCGGCTCCACTGCCTGCGATTGCGGCCAGCTTCTTGCCGCTGCCATGGAAAAGGTGGCTGACGAAGGCAAGGGCGTGGTCCTGTACATGAGCCACAACCGCGACTTTGGCTCTTGCACCCGCACCAAGCGCGGCGAGTCTTGCACGCCGCCCAGCGCGGCCATGTCCGGCGAGTTGCGCAGCTATGGCCTTGGAGCGCAGATATTGGTGGACCTTGGCGTGAAAAAGCTGCGCCTGATCACCAACAACCCCAACCGACTGGTTGGACTGGAGGGGTTCGGCTTGGAGATCGTGGAACGCATCCCCTTGGCCACCCGTTGCGACGTGCCCGAAAAATAACCCTTCCGGCCGGGGCCGGAAGGGAATCCTTCAGCCAAGGCCCGGGCTAGCGTATAATACCGGACACCGAGTTAAAATCCTGGGACCAGGCCGGAATCGCATTCTTGAGCCAACAAAGGCCAAACTCGCCTCCCCACCAACCCGGGCGCACATAGGTGTAAGCCCGGCACACCGGGTCATTGATGCAAGCGTCGCGGCAAATGGCGGGATCGGCCACCTGCTGGTAAAAGCTGTCATAGTCTGAACCAAAGAGGTTCATGTTCTGACGCATGGTGTTGTCTTCTTGAAGCCATGGCGGCGGGGCGTTGTTGTCCAGCGGTGGATTGTTGCCAACTGGCGGGTTGTTGTCCATGGGCGGATTGTTGTCCTGGGGCGGGTCGTTGATCACCACGTTTTGGGCGAACAAACGGTCGTAAATGGCGCCCGAGGCTTGCAAGGGGATGAGCTGGGAGCCCGTGACATCGCTCTTGAAATAGCAGCGGCCGCCGCCCTGCACGTCCTCGGACACAAAGGTATAGGCAGCGCAGCCCGGGATGTCCTCGCAGGTCTCACGGCATAAGGCTCCTCCGCAAGACAAGTCCTCGCCTTCTTGGTTGGGATCGAAATTTGCGCAAGGCGGAGGATCGTAAGTGCTGATGTCCGGGCCGATGAAGGAGAGCTCGGTCTGGTAGTTGATGAACAGGTCCCGGATTTCCGAATGGCACTGGGTGTCGCCCACGGTCATGTCAAAGCTGGAGCCCTTCATGAGCATGCAGTTGACGGCTTCCGGCCCCAATTCCACCAAAGTAAACGCCGAGCAATCCAGATCCTCGCGGCAAGCGTCCCCGCATGCCGTGTGCAAGTGTCTGGCAGGAGGGATATCCGCGCGGTTGATGGTGAAGCTTTCATACACATCGCCGTTGAGGCAGGTATTGGGCAGGTCCTGGGCGGACGCCGAAGTAACAAAAAGCAGCGCAAGGAGGATGCAACAGCAGGAGGATGCTGAATAATGAACAAGGGGTGTTGACTTCAAGGGCATGAGTTTCTCCTGGGAGATTGAAGTATCGCGGCAAGGGGGATCGAACCGAGTGCCAAACGCTAGGGGATGACCCCTGAAATGGTGTTGAAGTCCGCCACGGGCTCGGGCACGGAATGCTTGAGGTAACACCAGCCGTATTCATCCACCACGCCGGGCCTGGCGTAGGTCCAGGCCGCGCAGCCGTCGGTCTCCCGGCAAAAGAGTTGGCAGAGTTCGGGGTCATCGGTGGAAACAGCCAGGGCGTGGAAATCCATGCCCGGCAGGTTCACGTTTTCCATCCATTCGGCCAGGGGGGAGGCTTCTTCCTCGGGCGGCGGGGGCGGATCCTCGGGCAGGGAGCCACCGCCGGTCACGACCCGTTCGTAGATCAGGCCGGAATACCGGCCCTGACCCTGCACGGGGTCGTTGACCACGTCCTTGAGCCAGCACACGCCGCCGCCGGGATAACCAGGTTCAATGTAGGAAAAGGCCAGGCAACGGGAATCGCTTTGGCAAGCGTCGCGGCATGCCATGTAGGAAGAGAACACATCGCCGGACCACAGGTCGAAATGGTGGAAATCGCCGCCAGGCCTGCCCCTGCCATGCACGGCAAAGGCGTATTCATCGCGGACAAAGGTGTTGCCCAAGGGATTGGCCATCAAGTTACACGCGCGGTTCTTGAGGCGGCACACAGCGTTTTCAGCTTGGAGGCCGCCCCAGGTCACGGTCATGGCCCGGCATTGGGGGTCGGCCATGCAGGCGCGGCGGCATTCCAGCCACCCGTCAAAAGAGCTGGTCTCGAATTGATGGTAATCACCACCAGGGCAGGTGTGCAGCATGTAGTCACGGGAGTCGGACACTGTGGGCAGAGCAACGACGCCAAACAGGGACAGCGCCAAGACCGTCAGGCAAAGGGCCCGGCGTTTCCAGAAAAGGGCCGACCACATGGGGGCCTCCTTGGGTTTCAGTGCTAAGGGAGAGGAGCGAGCAAACGCCAAATCATGGCGCGGTACTCCCGGCTTGGAAACCAATTTTAGCAGACAGGGAGATATTTGCAATATGGGGTGGAGTGGGAGCGGACAAACAGAATGAAGTTTCATCTCCCTTCCCAAAGGGCAGCAAGTCGGTCGTACCTTGGAAAAGACTGGCAGTAAGTGCTCGGCCGGGCCGAAAAGAAGGGGGCCTCTCCAAGCGAGAGGCCCCCTTTGCTGTTGCTGGGATGAGCCAGCTACTGGTGGATGATCGTGCCCACGTGCTCGCCCTCGAGCGCACGCATGATGTGCTCGGGGTGGCGCAAGGCGTCGATGACCTGAAGCTGTTTCAGGCTCTTGGCGTGCTTCAGGAAATTGAGCACGGGCCGCTCAATGATCAGGTCCTCGAGGTCCAGGGCAATGAGCTCGTCCACGCTGAGTTTGTCGTAGTAGGTCAGGGAATCCTTGTCTTTGGCCTTTTTGGGGTCGTTCTCATAGAGGCCCTTTTCATCCTTGAGATAGATCAGGGATTTGGCGCCGATGTTTTCCGCCAGCAGGAACGAGCCGCTGTCCGTGCGGTGGGGAGGGATGGAGCCCAACTCCGCGGGATGTTCGAAAAAGCCGAAGGGCGGGATGCCCGGCGTGATGGGCAGGTAGCCTTGCCGGCAGAACATGGTGAGCTGCTCCAGGTGGTCGCCGTGCCCGATTCGGATGCCGCCGTGTTTGGCCAAGAGCACGGCCAGCATCTCAGCGTTCTGGGAAGCCACCTTGTCGCCCAGTTTGGACAGCACGCCCGTGGGCATGCCCAGGTCCATGCCGATATTGTAGACGTGCCTGGCTCGCGTGCCGCCGCCCGTGAGCAGCAACAGCTTGTAGTGCTCCTTGGCCTCGATGAGCACGTCCAGGATGGGCATCAGCGCTTTGGCGCCCCGGTCCATGATGGATTGCCCGCCGATCTTGAGCACGTGGATGTCGGGGTGCATGCGGAAGTATTCGTCCGCCTCGGTGCGGCGGAGCAGTTCCTTGCTCACGAGCGATTCGCCGAGCAAAGGCGTATCAATGTGCAGGCGGCCCTTTTCGTCTTGTTCCTTGATGAGTTTACCCATGGCGACCTCTCGTAGGTGTTGTCAGCGTTGATTCTTGAGTACGCCCGGCTATCCATTGCCGCACTCCCCGCCTAGACGCTTCAGGAACCGAATGTGTGGCAGAGGGCACTATATATGTACCGAGACGTGTGCGGATTGGCAATATCCTTGAGCGGCCAAAGAGCAGGGACTGTGCTTAGTCCTTGGCGCTGAAATTCCGGTAGCGTTCAACAAAAGCCAGCATGGCCTCGGCCTGGCGCTCCATGAATACGATCCAGGCCTCCAGGGTTTCGCGGCCCTGGTCGGTGATCGTGTAATTGCGCCGTGCCGGGCCCGTGCCCTCGGCATCCCATTGGGAAGAGACCATGCCTTCTTCCTCCATCTGGCGGAGATGGCGGTACACCATGCCGGGCGGGGCGTCGCCGCGCATGAATCCAAAATCCGAAAGCTTTTGAATCAACTCATAGCCGTAAGAAGACCCCTCTAAAAGGGCCATGAGAACAGAGGGTTGGACGTACCGGTCCCGTTTTCCGCCACCAGCTCCACCACTCATCTATTTCCCTCCTTGACGTATGTGCTTAAAGGATATATGTGTTGATCACAGACTACACTGCTGAGCGCCATAGCGCAAGCACAACACAGGAGGACAAACCATGGACAAGATCTTTGTTCGCGAACGCAGCAAGGCTATTGAAGGGGATAAGAGGCCCAGGTACCGTGTCATTGGAACCTCGGGAGCCATCAAAATCACGGCAAAGCATGTCCGCAAGCTGGAGATCGAAGAGATCGCCAAGCAAACGGGCTGCGAAGTTGTGTATCTGGATCGTGACAAGGAGGGCAAGGGCAAGCCCTAACCCTTTTGCCGATGATTCGGTTGTTCGTCCACAGGGGCGGGGGAGGGAGAAGCACTTCTCCACATGACCCGCCTCCACCAAATATGGTGGAGGCGGGTTCTCTTGTCATATGGGAAAAGGCCTAGGCAAAGGAGCGGGCAAACAGGTCCTCAACAGCCTTTTTGCCGTTTTCCTCGAGGAAGCGGGTGCCTGTGCCGCAGTACTGCTTTTGGGTGATGGTCGGGGCATCCACAGGAGCCCAGATGGACTGGGCGTGATCCCAAGTGAACCAGCCGTTCTTGACTTGGCCGAACACGAAGAGCGGCTTGTTGCAGATCTTGGCGAATTCCGCGCCCCAGCCCGTGCCGCCCTTGACCGTGCCGTCCTCCTGGATGGTGCCGACCACAAAGATCTCCAGGCTGCTGTCCACCTGGTACATGATGGTGCGCAGGACATCACGCAGGTAAGGGGCGTTGGTGAATTTGCGGCCCAGCAGTTTGGAGACGTAGGTCAGGCTGACATCCTTGCGCAGCAATTCGTCGCTGGTCAGGGTCCGCAGGTTGGCGGTACGGTTGGGCTTGTGGCCGCTAAAGGAAAAATTCACTTCCTGCGCGCCGTACTTTTCCGCCAGTTCGCCGAACAGGGTTTCCGCGCCTGCTGCTCCGCCACTGTAAAGGGTATATTCGCTTGCCTTGCTCATGAGTCTCTCCTGGATGGGTGTTTTTCCAATGAATCGGGAATGGGTGCGTACGTGTTTTCAGGAGCGGTTGCAAGCCCCATGTATCAGTGGCACGAAAACGGCCTTTTGGGCAAGGCCGGACCAAGGTCAACAAATGATCCGGACTCCCCAAACAAGCGGAGTCCGGACCAACATATGGGAGTGGCGGAGCAAACGGGAAAAGGGCGATACATCCTTCTGCCGGATCAATACCTCTCAAAATCCGTATCCTCGGCTTCCGAGTCCATGCCAAGGGCGAGTTGAATTCCTTGCCCGTCCTCAGCGGAAGTGGATACCGAAGCCTCTTCGGGCAAGGGGTGACGTGGGGCGCGTCCCAATGCGGGCGCGGCATGCTCCTGGTTGGCGTCCAGGGTAAAGAAACTCATGGTCTCCTTGAGAAAGGCGGCCTGGGACGAGAGCTCCTCTGCGGTTGACGCGATTTCCTCGGAAGAGGAAGCGTTTTGCTGCCCGACCTTGTCCAGTTCTTGGAACGAGGTGCTGATCTGCTTCAGCCCATCGGTCTGTTCACCAGACGACGCACTGATTTCCTGGATAAGCTCGGCGGTTTTCTGGATGTTCGGGACCAGGGACGAGAGCATTTTCCCCGCCTTTTCGGCAACTTCCACACTGGTTGTGGACAGCACGCTGATCTCGTTGGCTGCCTTGCCGCTTCTTTCCGCAAGCTTGCGCACTTCAGCGGCAACCACCGCGAACCCCTTGCCGTGTTCGCCAGCGCGCGCCGCCTCAATGGCCGCGTTCAAGGCCAACAGGTTGGTTTGGCGGGCGATTTCCTCAATGATGGTGATCCGTTCCGCAATATCCTTCATGGCGGTCACGGTCTGATCCACGGCCGTCCCGCCTTCTTGGGCTTCTTGGGCGCCCTTGTGGGCCATGGCCTCGGTTTGTTTGGAATTGTCAGTGCTTTGGCTGATACTGCTGAAGATTTGCTCCATGGAAGCGGAAACCTGCTCCACGGACGAGGCCTGCTCAGTGGCGCCTTGGCTCAACAGCTCGGAGGATGACGCCAGTTCCGAACTGCCAGACGAAACATTGTCCGTGGCGGTTTGCACGTTGCTGACCACTTGGCTGAGCTTGGCCACCATGGACCGCAGTGAGTCGGCCAATTGCCCGACCTCGTCTTTTTGGTGCACGTCCAAGGAGACCCTGAAGTTTCCTTGGGCCAGGGAGTCCGCGGCCGCCGCGCTTTGCCGCAGGGCGCGGGTGATGCGCGAGGAAATGAGCAGGGTCGCGGCAAGCGAGGCCACAACGAACAAGGAGGCAATGATGATATACGTATAAACGGTACGTTGAATTTTATCGGTCAAATCCACCAAATGACTCTCAACCCTCCCCAACTCCTGTTCACCCAGCTTGTCGATGGCGTCGCGCATGGCGCTGAAGTGGGTATTACTTTCCTGGGTACCGGAGATTATCTCGAGATTCTTGTCAATGTTCGCTTCCGCAAGGCTGAAGGCCTGCTGGTTCAAGGCCAGCCACTCATCGAACAAGACCATGAATTCTTCTTTATACGTCAGTGCGGCACCGCCAGTGATGGTCGCGCCTTGGCCCACGCGATCCCTGGTTTGTTCGGCATTTTCCGCAAAGGATTCAGCGTATTGGGTGAAGGTGTCCTTGTCGGTCGCGGCAAAGGCGAGGATCTGGGCGAGATACGCTTGGTAAGCGTCGCGGTCGCCGTTGAGGACCAAGGACAGGGCCTTTTCGTAGTTGGCTCTTCCTGATTCGCTGAGATCGCTTTTGCCGAGATTTTCATCAATGAGTTCGCCGATCTTGTCTATGTAGTCACGCATCTGGTCAAACAGGACAGCAGCCTCTGCAACATCAGCTTCACTCTCCAAGTTGGCGGCAAGGGTCTCTTGGGCCAGGGACACAACCGTATCGCTGTTGTCTTTCCAGAGGTCGTACGCCGCGCGAAAATCATCAAGATCGCCCTGCATGCCCGGAGTGAAGTTTGCCGAAGGTCCAATGATCCTGTCCCAGGTCTGGCCGATATTTTCCTTTTGGGCCTCGCTTTCCGAATTCAGGGCTTCTTCGCTGTGCGCGCGGGCCACCATGACCAGGGCCATTTGAGCCTGGTAGGCGTCACGATCGGCGTCGATCATGGTCGCCCGATCCATATGCAGCGAGTTGACCTCGCCCATGGTGTCCTCGATCCCCCAGATACTGAAAAGGCCGAGCACGGTGATGGCCAACAAGGCCGTGATGGGAACTCCAACCATAAACAACAATTTTGCCCGAATGCTCATGAGTATCCCTCCCCGATGGTTGCTGTTGGAATGCGGCACCCTTTAGAAAATGTTCTGGCATGTATTGCTGAATCGGCAAAATGAGAGCGATCAGCAACATAAATCATACTCCCCCCGTGTGATTTTTGCTCATCAGCGGATATCCTCTACCGTCTCGACTGATCCGAAAAAGGCCAAACTATTGTCAGCTAATGAAATATACATCCATATTGCAAAAAATGTCCAGCGAGCGTGGAAATATGTTAAAAAAGTGGAAAACAACCCCCCAGGTAAGGAAACGTTGCTTCCCAGAGAACAATGGAGATAGAATTACGCCGAGAGGGTGAAAGCAGCCATGCCGGTGTCGGATGAAATGAGGCGGCTTTCCCCGGCCGGTTCAAGGAACCTACGATCTCATGGCTGGATATGGCATGTAATTTTGAATGGATGTGGATGCGATAACGGTATTCAGGGTATTGAAAGGAACACCTCATGAAGGATGGATTCAGATTCGTTTGTCTGTGCAGCTTGGCATTGGGCGTGGTGCTCTGTTTGTCCCCTGCGTCTTTGCAAGCCGCTGCGGTGAGCACCTTGGAGTTGGAACAAGCAGCCCAAAGTGGAGACATCGCCCGGCTGGAACACCTCCTCACGGAAGCAGGAGTGGAACTGGAAGTCCTCGGTGAACTGCTCTTGGACGACTCCACGCTCAGTTCGGCAACAACACTATCTCCGGGCTATCTGCTCGTCACCCTGGAGGATATGGCGGGGCAAAGCCTGTGGTGTTTTTTTACCGAGGACCAGGGCCAAGCCGGTCTTCTGGGTGCGGTGCCTTGCGGGGTGTATGCGGAGTTGTATCAACAAGCCGCTCCCTTTGTGGGCGAAAGCGTGATCCTGGCGGTCAGGGGACAGCAAGGATCAGGCACGGGCATGTACCTGTACGAAGTGGTTTGGCTTGTGCTGGACGCAACAGGTGTCAGCGAGGTTTTGCGTTACCCGGAATCAGGGGCGGTATTCGGCTGGGGCCAGCCCTTTGACCGGGAGTTCACCTCAAGCCTGCAGTCCTTTGAGGGGCAGGGCAGCCAGTTCCATATCCTGGCGAGTTTTTCATCGACTTACAGCAATGCGTACCACGATCATCCGGGCTACGGCCAAACCTTGCTGTCGTATACCTCAATGGTCCTGTTCACGTACAACGAGTCCTCCGGGGCCTTTCGAGTGGATCCCTCGGCCTCCGACATGACCCGGGACCAATTGGACGGCCTGTTTCATGACGACGGGCAGGGTTTTCTTATCCACCATGCCGAGCACCTCGCGGTCCTGGCCGGGCAGGGTAATGACATGCAACGGGACTGGCTGCGCGTGTTCCTGGCCGAATTCCCGGACAGCGAAACCAAGGCCGAATTAACAGTCCTGTTGGAGGGAGGAGGGGGCGATGGCTATACCGGGACCTACATCAGGGATGAACGTATCTTTGACGAGTACGTGGGCCGCATGGGCGAACTGAGCATCTCTGCCTTGGGGGTTGGGGAATACGGGTTTGTCCTGACCGTGGCCAATCCGGCCTTATGCGGGTTTTCCCTGGAGGGGAGCGGAGAAATATCTGGGGATAGGGGCATGTTCCATGCCGACGGCAGGGAGTTCCACGTTACCTTTAGCGGCGACATGGCTTTGGTTGAGGTCGAGGAGCATCCCGACCCGAACGTGCCCTATGAATGCCCCATGTCGGGCGAGTACTGGCGGCAAGGGGCATATCCCCCGGCCAATGAAGAAGAGATAGTCGCTAACATCCGCGAGCATTACGCCTACATCAACGAGAACCAAGACACTTTCGAGCGGACAAGCTGCGAGCTGCAGGGCTTTTCCAGCGAAGGAGGCGAGTTGAACGGCTGGATCAACTTCACGGAGGAGTTTGTGAAGAAGATCCGGGCGACCCATTACGGGGAAATGGGGAAACATGTGTTGGAGTGTTGGTATTGGGACAACGAGCCGCTGTTTTGCTTGGAGTCGACGACCACGTATGACGAACCGTTCGGCCAAGCGGCTTCGGTGGAGGAGAACCGCTATTACTTCCATCACGGCCAAATGGTGCGCTGGCTGGACAGGGGCAATGCTTTGGTCGACCAGGGAACGATCGAGTTCGCCCAAGCCCGGGACAGGGTCCTGGAGCAAGCCGAGTTGTTCGGGAAGGCAGTTCTGGACAGGGCTGTGGTGCTGTCGCCCCATTAGGTATGTACTTGATGCAAGTGCTCGTACAGTAATGCCCAGTGCTCTTCGTAGTATATATTATTATACTACACATTCATGCCAAGTGATTTTCTTGGCCGGCTCAACATGTGAGAGCATGTTGACGGTTTAGTTCAATTGCCCTAGAAAATAGAATCTGAAATGTAGGATTCCCTGAGCTGTCTTGTACCGAGAACGCCAGGGAAAAGCACGTTGGATGGGGGGTGAGTTTTGGAAAATTCGAGAAATGGCAAGACCGTTTCCATTCGGGTGACGGTACTCACCCTGTTCTTGTTGGTTGTTTGCGTTTCCGTGAGTTTGGTGTTGGGCCTGCAGTACCATTTCAGTTGCGGCCTTGCTGAATCCGCAGCGGAAAACTCCTTTCTCGGTATTTCTGAAAAAGTCGGCGACCGCATCGTGGCCTTGGACCGGCAAAGCGCCAACCTTGTCAACGTGCTCGGGCATTTTCAAGGACTCGAGGAACTCCCTGGCTCATACCAAGAGCGAGTCTCCCTTCCCCTGCTGTCAGCCGCCATGGAGGACAACCCCAACCTGTATGCAGTATATATTGGGTACGAAAATGGCGATTTCTTCGAGGTCATCAACTTGGAGAGCAGCGAAAACGTGCGGAGGGAACTTGGCGCCGCTCCCAATGACCGCTGGGTGCTCATAAAAATATATATACATGACGGTGAGCGCATCAAACAAAGCACCTACCTTGACCACAATCTCGACATCCGGATCAGCAGGGTTGAGCAAGCCATCTACGACCCCACGGTGCGGCCCTGGTATCTCGATACAATGGAGACCCCGGGAGTGGTCAAGACAGGGCCCTACATGTTTTCCCACATC
>QZKZ01000023.1 GCA_004796465.1 Desulfovibrio sp. | reverse complement strand
GTGTATTGACCAGGTGATGGGGACTGAATTCCCCCTAGGGCTGAACCCCATCCAGAGGATATACTACAAAACCACTGAGTTCCGGATTGGGGTGCAGTTGCCTGAGCAAGGGCGTGGTGGCGTTCACAGCGTTGATAGTTATGTATTGATTCACGCTCTGCTCAATATTCAGGTAGTCCCAGGATTTCAATTGCACTGCCCTGCCCTTGTCTTCCAATACAAAGGCGCTGGAATTAGCATTTCCCGGGATATGAAACACTTGGAGCAGATAGGCGCCTGGTTCCAGGTTCAGGCCTTGCTCGGGAAAGCTCTCTCCTTGGACAACAGGACTCCCCACGCCAAAAGAGTGCACATGAAAGTATCGCGTTGCTTCAAAGGACACCATGTCCGGAAACTGCTGCCCAACGCTCCGGAGCAAGCCCCACATGGCAATATTAAATACCGTTTCTGAATTAAAGCCGGTACTGTACCCCACGCTCACAAACTCCACGTCGTAATGGCGTATATACTTTGCCAATAGAACGGGATCCTCTTCTGTATACGGAACTAAAATGCCGTATCCCTCGCAATAATACGGGATGGAGGAGTTGTCATACACAATGATCGGAGTCCTCCCGCTCTCTTGCGCACTTGAACGTATGCCGGTGATCGTGTCGTTCTGCGCCGAGCGGTCCGGGACTGGAAACGGACTCAAGCATTTACCCAGGAGCGGCTTGAACAACACCAACAACCCTACCATGATCAGGCTCAGCACAAACAGGCGGGTCAAGTTGAAGTCAAATCGTGGTTTGTTCCGAGGTGCGTCTTGATGTTCATTGCTTAACCCGAGAACAACATGCAGGATTAATACAACCAACAGCATGACCAGAGCCATTACCTGCCCCATATAGCGAGCCCGGGCCGACAATAAGGAATAGGCCAAGACGTGCATGGTTATAAACGCGCCAAGCACTCCCAACGCCGCCAGGAGACGCCTCCCTTCTCCCGGAGGAAACCGCTCGGCCCATGGCCGTTCCTTGCGTTTGGACCATGCCGCTATGGCGCCCAACACAAGGACAAGGCCGAAACCTACCGGAGCCAAAGGTTTCCATTTGTCAAAGTCCACCCAGGTAGCGTTCCAAAGAAACCCCATATTGGTTTCTACATTCTTGGCCAGCATGGTCAGCCGCGTGCCTGGCTCGTTCACCCAACGTGAGACCAACCCCGGCTCGTCCTGGTTGCGGCCCGCCCAGTTTACCTGTGTGCCTTGCGCGTTGAGGTCGAATATTTCCAATTGCCCCCGGTTACGAAGATCGCCTGTGGCCAGGTTGGCCGCCACTTGGGGAGTCACGGTAAAATACCCGTTCAGGATGGAAAGCCGATAGGCGGTTCCGCCTACGGTAATCGCGCAAAGCAGCACATACACTCCGAGCCCGGTCCAAAACCACCTGACCCGCTCCCCTTGCCTGCGCTTGAGATACCAGCCCACAAGCAACATCAGCGGCACGCCGGGCACGAGGTACAAGGCGGATATCCGCACAAGATACATGGCGGAAAAAAGCAGACCCAATCCTAGACAAACCAAGGGAAAACGCCGCCACTTGGACGCAGAAAAAAACGCGAACAACAACCACACCATGAGCAGGGAGCAAGCCATATAAGCGGTATCGCTCATGGGCCTGCCAGCCAAAGCCACGAGTTGCCCATGCCAGGCAACCAACAAGCCGCCTACCAAGCTGAAAAACCAAGACCTTGTTGCGTGGAGTAAAAAGCCTGCCGCGAATACCGCGAGAAGAGCCCCCAAGGCCACATTGACCATGAGGGCGGCGTCATGGACCGATGCGCCCGTGAGCTTGACCCAAGCCACAATAAGCGCGGGGTAGCCCAGGGGGAGAAAGTGAAACAGCGCCTCGCTGTGGGTGCGCTCCTCAAAAGCGCCGTACTGGAGGAAGTCCCGGGCAGCGCCCGCATATTGGGCCTCGTCCCAGGAGAGGTAGTCGTGACGCAGGGATTGATAATAGCGTGGAAACCAAGCCGCAGAGAACACCGCCAACACAAGAAAGGCCAGGGCCAGATATCGCTGAACTCCGTGCATGAGGTTCCTCGGCCGAAGCAGATCCCGCCGCGTTTCATGGGCAGGGCCAATGCCCCTCAAGCGCCCGCGCAGCTTAATTGCCTTGGGCTTCTCGGTGATCAGCGGCCACAAGCCAGCGGTAATATTCCACATACCCGTTCAGGGCATTGGTGAAGAACTCTGCGCCACGCTTGAGGTCCGCTTCATTGATAATGAAATTGACCCCTTTGCGAAAGGCGAGCATGGGGTCCATGGACGTGCCCTTGTTGGTCATCAGGACCACGTTGACCAGTCGGCGCTTAAGTCCGGTCCAACTGGCGATTTCCTCCATGAGCATGGAGTTCTCCAAGGTATCTTCAATCAGCAGTACATCATAGTCATTGAGCCTGAGCTTGAGCACGGCCTCGTCCGTACTTTGTGCCAAACTTTCATGGTAGCCCGCCTTGACAAAAAAGCGCTCCACCTCTTTGAGCCATTCGTTGTCCGAGATGTGGACAAAAATCACTTTTGCGCCGGGAGGAAAGATTTCAGGCTCGATTTCGCCCAGGCTGGTTGTGCTGGTAAGCCCTTTGGGGCTCTTTTTCCCCTTTTTCTGCTTTTTCCTGTCAACTATGGTCTCTTCTTGACAATGGGGGCACTTGACCTTGAACCGCGAGGCCTCGGGCAGCTTGTCATCGGCAATATTGAGTTCCTTGCTGCAATTTTCGCAAGTAAAGCGCATGGTGTCTCTTCCTTGAAATGGTGTCCGTGCACGGCAAGCGCCACGCGGGCAAGGCTAGCCGCCGTAATCCGTATCGAACTCCAATCCTTCGATATCCGTGACCTTTTCTCCACGGGAGGCCTTGAGTTTGTCGATCATCTGACCGAGCTTGGCCTTGTCCGTGCCCGTGAGCATAGCGGTTTCCTCGGTGATCCTGTTGCCTTCGAACAGGTCGTAGATGAACTGGTCAAAGGTCACCATGCCGTGGGCCGAACTCGTTTCAATGACCCCGTAGTAATTCTTATCCTCGGTTTCGCCGTTGACGATCAAATCCTTCACGCGCAGGTTGACGCGCATGAGTTCAAAGGCCGCGACACGGCCGCCGCCGATTTTGGGCAAGAGGCGTTGGCCCACCACGAACTTGAGGCTTTCCGCCAAGCGGGTGCGAACCAGGAGTTCTTCGGACAACTCGAACATGCCGATAATACGGTTGATGGTCTGGCCCGCATCCGAGGTGTGCAGGGTGCCCAGAACCAAGTGGCCGGTTTCCGCGGCTGACATGGCGATTTCCACGGTTTCCCTGTCCCGGATCTCACCGACCAGGATGACCTTGGGCGCTTGGCGCAATGCCGAGCGCAGGCCCGAGGAAAACTCGTCAAAATCCACGCCCAATTCGCGCTGGTTCACGGTGCCTTGTTTGTGGGGGTGCAAGTATTCCACCGGGTCTTCCAGGGTCACGATGTGCACGGGAAACAGTTCGTTGATCCGGTCGATAAGAGCGGCCAAGGAGGTGGACTTACCCGAGCCTGTTCCACCGGTGACCAGGATCATGCCGAACTTCTCCTTGGCCATTTCCTGGAACATCTTGGGCAGACTCAGTTGCTCCATGGTGGGTACGGTGGTGGACAACTGGCGCATGACAATGGAGATGGACCCGCGCTGGTTGAACACGTTGACCCTGAACCTGGCTCGGCCCGAGAGCTGGTAGGACAGGTCGGCCGAGCCATGCTGCACGAAATCACGGTAGACCCGCATGTTCTGGCCCATGAGGCACAGGGCCACGGCCTCGGTCTGGAAG
>QZKZ01000175.1 GCA_004796465.1 Desulfovibrio sp. | reverse complement strand
TTCCTTGGCCGTATACCCTGTCAGCGTCTCAAACCCGGCATTGGTATGAACGAGATTGCCTTGTTGGTCCCATACGGTCACGCCCAAGGGGATGTTCTGGAACAAGCCGTCCAAGAGGTCACGTTGCTCTAACAGCCGCTTTTCCTGCTCCTTGCGTTCCGTGATGTCCACAAAGGTCACCACTCCTGCGCTGACCTCGCCCGTAGCATCCCTGACGGGCTGGGCGTTGCACAAAATCACGGCTTCAGTGCCGTCGCTACGGCGCAGAATCATCTCTTCGTCTCGGGTAGTGTGCCCCCGGGTGACGGCCACGGGTAGGGGGGCCTCTTCAACGGGCCACGGGCTCCCATCCGCATGGAACATTTCCCAGGTGATCTCCTCCTGGTCCTGCAAAGAGATACTCAATTGCCTGTCCCGGCTCTGGAGATTGATACGCTGGGCCTCGGTATTCACAAGGACGATCTTGCAATCCGGGGCCTCGCCAACCATGATACCCACGGGTGTATGATCGATCACCGCCTTGAGCATGTTGTGGGACCGGATCAGCTCGGCTTCGGCCCTTTTCCGTTCGGCAATGTCCATGAGCACGGCCATGGCCGCCCACGGTTTTCCCTGTTCGTCCCACAGGATGGATACCGCCAAGTTGACCCAGACCACTCCACCTGTCTTGGAAACGTAGCGCCGCTCGATCTCGTATCGGGATTCCTTGGTTTCCAGGGCGGTATCCAAGCGTTCGACAGCTTCCTCCAACTCCTCGGGGTGGAGTATGTCGAGGGTTTTCATGCCGTTCAGTTCGCCGGGCCCATAACCCAGCAATTCCTCGGCCGCCCGGTTGGCTTGGATGATGACCCGGCTCAACGGCTCCACCAAAATCATTCCAGCATTGGCGTCTTGAAAAATTCCCTTGAACAGGGTCAGCTCTTCGCCGAGCATTCCGGGATGCAATGTCTTGTGATTTCCTCTGGACATGGTTCCTACTCTGAACATTAATTCAACGATTCATGCTGGATCCTTATGGCATAAAAAACTTGATTGGCAAAGAAACAAAACCTTGCCTTCTCCAGCCAGGCAACGTTATAGAATCGGCCCTCAACCCTATTTACTTGGAGACCACCATGCCGGTTCGATCATTTATATATTGGGCAACTTGCTTTGTCCTGCTCCTGTCCTTCCCCGGCGCCGCCTTGGCGGGCGACGCACCCCAACCCCAATTCGCCGTTGCCCCGGACGGAAGTTCCCTGGCGTATTTCGACACGGGCGGCGAGGGAACGCCCCTGATCCTAGTCCACGGCTGGGCTTGCGACTCCAGCTTTTGGCACTTGATGGTGGAGCCCTTGGCAACGGAACTGCGGGTCATTTCCGTGGATTTGCCCGGACACGGGCAAAGCGACACCCCGCAAACCGCGTATACACAAGCATACTTTGCCCAAGCCTTGCTCGCGATAATGGATGCAGCCCAGGTGGACAAAGCGGTATTGGCCGGGCACTCCATGGGCGCTTCTGTAATACGGTTCGCGGCCCTGGCCGCTCCTGAGCGGGTTTCCGGCCTGGTGATCGTAGACGGAGCGCTCATCCCCCTGCCCGAGGACGAGACCCTTTTGGCGATTTGGCAAGAGGAAATGGCCGCGTTTGCCGCCGCCTTCAGCGGCCCGGACAGCGAAGCCTTCACAGCCGGTTTCATCGACGCCATGCACGGGCCGGAAACCACGGAAGAGATCAAGGTCTGGGTGCGGGAAAAGATGCTGGCCACGCCTGCCCATGTCCGGGCCTCGGCCATGGAGGAATTCATCGACCCGGCCACGTGGAGCGGAGGGCCGGTCAGCATTCCAACCTTGGCAATATACGCCCAGTCCCCGGACCTCCCTCCCAACTTCGAGGTGTTCCTTGCCGACAGGTTCCCCAATGTGGAGTATCACCTGTGGGAAGGGCCGGGCCATTTCTTCATGCTGGAACGGCCCGAGCAATTGAGTTCGCTTATCCTTGACTTTGTGGGACACTTCGGCAACTAACCATTCCCGACTCAATCGAGTGCAGGGGAGTCCTGAATTCTGATCGCATTTTCCTTGACTCCCCTACCCGGGAAGGGTACCATTCGTTACTCAAGTCTTCACAGTGCCCAGCAGACATATTCGGGTATTTGTTCAGCATCGAAGGAATCAGCATGTCGGAAAGACCCCACCAGTCGAACGAATTACGCAAGAACGTCTTGGCCCGTTTGCGCCGCATTGAAGGACAGATTCGCGGCATCCAATCCATGATCGAAGCGGACAAGGATTGCGCGGACATCCTCATCCAGGTCAAGGCCGTGATGAGCGCGCTTCGGGCCGCCAACACCATGATCCTCAAGCGCTACATCGTGCGCTGCTTCATGGATCTGGACAGCCTTGACATTGATCCCGAAGCCGAAGCCAAACTTGAGGAACTGGCCCAAACCCTGTCGTCTTTCCTGGATAAATAAGCGGGTTACTGAAAGTCCGGGTTACTGAAACACCACGGTAATGGGCGATACCCCCAGGATCGAAAACTGACTCTCGATCATGGGGGTATAGTTGTTCATGCGCTCCACCAAGGACTCGCGAGTGGGCAGCAATTCCTCTGATTGGGCGAACTCGCTGGCGTGCTCATGGAGCATTTTCAGCAGTTCCACCTCGATCTCCTCATTGCTGCTGAGCATGTCGTAAATCTTGGTGTAAAAGGACTGGGACGTGATGAACTCCATGGTCTCCAGGTCCGGTTCAAAGCTCAGTTCCTTGGGTTCGGGCAAGGTGATCAGGATGGTATTGCCCTCCCGGACGATGGACTCAGGGGTCAGTTCATCCATGTCCATGCCGTAATAAAAACTCACCGTGGCCACGAGCAGTCCTTCGCGCGAGCCCAGGAGCACGTTGTTCTCCTCGAACTCGACCACAACCTGGGTGGTGACTTTGTCTGTGACCAAAAAGAGCATGGCCTCGGACTCGAGGATGCGCAGTACCTCGCTGTGGGCCCGGGTCCAAGTGAAGGCCTTGTACCCGAACCCCGCGACCATGATCAGACCGATGACCACCAACACACCCAGGAACAGTTTCCAAATTGAACGAAGCAGTTTCATGCCCTGTCCCGCCTAGGAGCATTTAACGAACCGCAACAATATCAGCACAACCACCACGAGAATAACCACTGTGATGGTGCTGCCCACGACCTTTTTCTTTGCCATGCCGTTTTCCTCCATGTCGGGGAAGCCTTGGCGCTGCCGGTTCAGCAGCAACGGGCTTCGGGTTCGCGAATAGTTGAACGGTTCCATATTTCCCTGGAAGCGTCAATGCCGCGGCCTCCCCGAAAACAGGCGGAACTCGTGTTCAATCCCCTTACCCGTACCGTCCTTTCCTGGACATTCCCTTGGTATATGGTAATGTGGTGCCCAATTATCATTCCCGGACCTTGCTCATAGTGCGTTGGAGTACTGAGGTCTTTTTTCCTGCAAAGGAATGCCGTGTTTTTGTCGCGGGCCGTTGACAGTGATACCCCAATGGGGTAAGGGGTATCTTCAGGGGAAGTTCATGGCCGCAAAAGCACAGCCCGAACAACGGGCAGCATATATCCAGCAAGGAGGACCCATGCCCATGCTTTTCTTCACCAGCCTGGAGCCGCCGCCCCGGGCCCAACTTCCGTGCAATGCCCTTTTCCCGTCCACACCTGTAACAGGGAGGAGACCATGAGCCCCGGACACAGGCGTTTTTTTGCCCTGGCCCTGATCATGGCCCTTACCGCCGCCGCCTTCCTGCTTATTGACGCCGCTTCATTCGCCGATTCCGTTGAACCGGCCGATGAAGGCGACTTTGGCGCGGCAGAAGCCAGGAAAGCCTCACGCATGCCAGAACAATGGATCACGGCCGACCACTCCCAGCACCAGATCCTGGCCGAGGGGAACTTCACCTCAGGCCCGGAGGTCACCGCAGCCTGCCTCACCTGCCACAACCAAGCCGCGCTCCAGATCCACGAGACCATCCACTGGACCTGGCTCTGCCCGGCCGACCCGGAACGGGAATTGGGCAAGGCCGGACTCACCCTGAACAACTTCTGTATTTCCGTTCCTTCCAACGAACCCCGCTGTACATCGTGCCACGTGGGGTACGGTTGGAGCGACGACGGCTTTGACTTTGATGATCCCACCCGGGTGGACTGCCTGGTCTGCCACGCCCAGACCAACGAGGAAACCGGCCCCTATCTCAAGTTCCCGGCTGGTTCAGGCAATCCCGTGGCCGAGGAAAAAGTCTTTCCTGGCAACGGACGCACCTATTTTCCGCCCAACTGGAACGCCGTGGCCATGAGCGTGGGCCGTCCCACCCGCCGCAATTGCGGCCAATGCCACTTCAACGGCGGCGGCGGCAACGGCGTCAAGCACGGCGACTTGGACCAGTCCCTGCTCACGCCTTCCCGCGACCTGGACGTGCACATGGACGCCGAAGGCCCGGATTTCGACTGTGTGCGCTGCCACACCACCGAGTCCCACCGCATTGCGGGCCGCTGCTACAAGCAACCCGCAGCCACGGACCGCCGCAGCCTCATTGATTCGGACCTGATCACCCGCATCACCTGCGAGTCCTGCCACACGGACGCGCCCCACGAGCCCGGCCACAAGGCCAACGACCACACGGACATTGTGGCTTGCCAGTCCTGCCACATCCCCACCTTTGCCCGGGTCATGCCCACCAAGATGTTCTGGGATTGGTCCTCGGCGGGACGCATGCGCGACGGGGCTCCGTATAAGGTCATGGGCGATTTGGACAGGCCCACCTACGACACCAAGAAGGGCGACTTTATTTGGGAAATGGACGTGGTTCCCGAGTACTTCTGGTTCGACGGTACCCTGGAATACACCCTGCTCACCGATGAGATCGACCCCAGCGACGTGGTTCGGCTCAACGTGCCCGTGGGCGAACGCGGCGATCCTGATTCGCGCATTTACCCCTTCAAGGTACACCTTGGCGTCACTCCGTATGACGCGGGCAACAACCGCATGGCCGTGCCCCACCTCTTTGGCAAGGATGAAAACGCCTACTGGAAGTCCTTTGATTGGGCCAAGGCCATCCAAGCAGGTACTGACTACATCCGCAACTCCTACCCCGAGGTCATGGAGTTCTCCGGGGAAGTGGGATTCGTGGAGACCGAATACCACTTCCAGATCACCCACATGGTCGCGCCCAAGGAAAACTCCCTTGAATGCGCTGCTTGCCACAGCGATGAAAGCCGCTTGTCAGAGCTGACCGGCTTTTACATGCCCGGCCGCGACGCAAACTCCCTGCTCGACACCATCGGCTGGATCGCGGTGTTCGGCTCCCTGGTCGGAGTCGGCGGGCACGGACTGCTGCGGATGTTTTCCAGCAAGAATAACGAGGAGGCCTCGTCATGAGCACAACCAAGAGACTGAACCTCTATTCCAAGTTCGAGCGCTTCAATCACTGGGTCCAGGCCGGGCTGATCATCACCCTGATCCTGACCGGGTTTGAGATGCACGGCACCTGGAGCCTGTTCGGCTTTGAAAAGTCGTTCACCATCCACAACTGGTGCGCTTGGGCCTGGCTGACCCTGTTCATCTTCGACGCCTTCTACCTGATGGTCACCGGGGAATGGCGGCAATTCCAGCCCACGTTCCGTAAGCTCAGGGATGTGATCCGCTACTACCTGGTGGGCATCTTCCGGGGTGAACCCCATCCCGTGCCTAAAAGCGAGCGGGCCAAGCACAATCCGCTGCAGCGTTTGGCCTACCTGAGCATCGTCATGATCCTGGTGCCCTTCCAGATGATTACCGGCT
This sequence comes from Desulfovibrio sp., assembly GCA_004796465.1. Taxonomy (GTDB): domain Bacteria; phylum Desulfobacterota; class Desulfovibrionia; order Desulfovibrionales; family Desulfovibrionaceae; genus MADRE1. The sequence continues at coordinate 1,128 of QZKZ01000175.1, read as the reverse complement.
TCCTGTACTACTATTACAACGACTGGGCAGCCATCGGCCTGGGGGGCGTCGAGCTCTCCACCATGGCCCTGCTGCACACCATCGGCGCTTTCGGCATCTTGGCCTTCATCATTGTGCACGTGTACATGACCACTACCGGCCACACCATCTTCAGCCACCTCGGCGCCATGATCACCGGCTACGAGGAAGTTGAGGACCACGGCCAGGAAACCAAGGAACAAGCTCCTTCTTCATAACCCTCATACCACGCTTCACTTCCTCACCAACGCCCCGGCAAGCGTGCTTGCCGGGGCGTCTTTCTTCCAAGGGAACCGCACACAGAACGCGCCACAATATTTCGCGGCCTTGGCATCCCTCTGTTTTTTTTGTACAGCTTGATCCAACACCCCTGTTCGCTAACCCAGCACCAAGGAGCGCGGCATATGGCAGGCCCGAGCAAGCCGTCGCGGATCGTGGTCGTGGATGACACGCCCGAGGACCTGAGCTACCTCGGCTACCTTCTCCAAAAGCACGGACATTCCGTGCTGTCTTTCGTGGACGGCCTTGAGGCCTTGCAGGCCGCCCAAGCCGATCTTCCCGACCTGTTTATCCTGGATATCGCCTTGTCCGATGAGGACGGCATTGGCCTTTCCCAACAAATCCAGGGAAATGAAGGGCTCAGAAACATCCCGGTGATTTTTTCCTGCGGTCTGACCCGCACGGGCGACAAGGCCAAGGCCTTGCAGTCCGGGGGCGCGGATTACATCACCAAGCCCTATTCCTCGGCCGAGGTGGAGGCCCGGGTCTCGGCCCAACTCAAGCTGCGCCACAGGGAATTGGAGTTGGCCGAAGAGGCCCGCTGCCGCATGGCAGCCGAGCAAGCCCTGGCCGAAGCGCAAACCGAGTTCGAAGCAAAACTGGAACAAACCATGGACCGGTTGGTGTCCGAACGCCTGGAACAGGCAGTGGACCTGCGCGTTCAAGAGAGGTTGGCCGGCGAAGTTGAGGCGGAACTCGCGCGCCGCGACCAGGGCTTGGCCGGCAGGGTCGAGGAGCTCACCCGCGCCTTGGCTGACAAGGACACGGCAGCGCGAGGCCTGCAAGAATCCTTGGACGAAATGGCTGCAAGCAAGAACCAACTCGACAAGG